>JBGSIG010000935.1:0-5170 GCA_041742655.1 Ferruginibacter sp.
ATAAATGAATGAGCCGTGGCATGTAATTCTGAAGCATTTTGGGCAATGCCACTTTGTAGTGAAAGGAAAAAAAATAATAGTAAGAAGAATATTTTTACTGGTTTCATACATTATAAATACTATGAAAAAATTATAGTTGAATTTCGTGCTAAAAGCAGAATTCTCATTTTTAAAATCTATTAACCCAATGAAATTTTCTCATTTCACTATTATTACCGGTTACAAAAACGTACTTACGCTTCTATTGTTTCATTAATCAGGTGGGTAAGCAGGCCATCTCTAAGTTTGGGCTCAAACCACGTGCTTTTCGGCGGCATTACATTACCACTATCGGCAATATCAAATAATTGTTGAATGCTTACGGGATGCAGACTTACTGCCATAGCCATTTCGCCGCTATCAACCCGCTTTTCCAGTTCGGCTAAACCACGTATGCCCCCAACAAAGTCTATTCGGGCATCTGTGCGCTGGTCTTTAATATTTAAAATAGGATCTAAAAAATTATCCTGTAAAATACTAACATCTAAAACTCCTATTGGGTCAGTGGTGTAAGTATTTTCTTTAGCGGCTAACTGGTACCATTGCCTATTGGCATATAATCCAAACTGGTGCATTGCAGCAGGCGAAAAGGCTGCAGCTACTTTTTCTATTGTGAATTTTTCTTCTGCCTTTGCTAATAACTCTTCTACTGTCAGTCCATTCAAATCTTTTACAAGGCGGTTATAATCCATTATCAACAATTGATCAGCCGGAAATAAAGTAGTTAAAAAAATGTCAGCGCCGCTCTTGGCATTTTTACCAAGCGCTATGCGAACTTTTGCCGCAGACGCAGCCCGGTGATGCCCATCGGCAATGTAAGTACATGGAACCTGTGTTTTAAAAATGGCAGATATTTTACCGATCGTGTCATTGTCGTTAACAATCCAGATAGTGTGCCTTACGTGGTCATCCGCCGTTAAGTCATAAACCGGATTTTTTCCCTCCTTCCAGTCGTTCACGATGGCATCTATTTCTTCCACGTTTCTATAGGCCAAAAAAACATTACCTGTTTGCGCTCCGGTTGTTTTTATGTGGTTAATTCTATCCTGTTCTTTCTCGGGCCTGGTAAATTCATGCTTCTTTATGAGGTCTTTTTCATAATTGTCTACGCTGCTGCCGCACACCAAACCCGTCTGACTTTTTCCGTTCATCACCAATTGATAAATATAGTAACAGGGCTTACTTTCTTTAAATAAAATATCTCTGCTGATAAATGCATCGAGATTATCTTTCGCCTTATCATACACCTGTTGGCTATGGCTATCTGTGCTATCAGGCAAATCAATTTCACTTTTGGTAATGTGTAAAAAACTAAAAGGGTTGCCCTGCGCTTCTATTTTCGCTTCCTTACTATTTAATACATCGTACGGGCGGCTGGCCACTTGTTTGGCATATTGTGCCTGAGGTCTTAAAGCTTTAAAGGGCTTAATCGTAATCATATTCAGTTATTGTCTTGGTAAATGTAACACAAAATTTTATCCATGCTGCAATGCAAAGTCTTTCATCGCCTGCGCAAGTACTTCCACACTGCTAAGGGGCAAGGCATTGTACAAAGATGCCCTAAAGCCGCCCACCAACCGATGGCCTTTGATACCCACAATGTTTCGTAGTTTTGTAAATGAAGAAAATGCTTCTTCTTGTGCCCTATTCTTCATTATAAAGCACACGTTCATTTTGCTTCTGTCTTCTTCATCAACCGTACCTGTGAATAATGGGTTTCTGTCAATTTCCTGGTATAATAAAGCTGCTTTGTTGTTATTAATTTTTTCTATTGCAGCAACGCCACCAATACTTTTTAGCCATCTAAGGGTAAGCATACAAACAAATACAGCAAATACCGGCGGTGTATTTAACATACTACCCTCTTTAATGTGATTGCGATAATCCATAATAGTTGGGATTGCCCGCTTTATTTTTCCGAGAATATTTTTATTAACCACCAATAAATTTACACCCGCAGGACCCATATTTTTTTGCGCCCCGGCATAAATCAAATCAAAGGCATTAAAATCAATTACCCTGCTAAAAATATCACTACTCATATCGCCTACTAAAGGGCTGCTTGTTTTGGGTATTTTATGCCACTGTGTTCCGTAAATGGTATTATTAGTGGTGATGTGGAAATATTTAACATCATTAGGTACAGCAAAATCTTTTGGTATTGCGGCGTAATTACTTTCTTTGCCGCTGCAAACTACTTCTACTTTACCAAAAAGTTTTGCTTCTTTTATAGCTTTAATTCCCCAAACGCCTGTATCAGCGTAGGCTGCTACATCCTTGTCATCTAATAAATTCATTGGCACCTGTAAAAATTGGGTAGAAGCACCGCCATGCAAAAAAAGCACTTCGTGATTTTCATCAAGTTGCATCAACTCCTTCACCAGCACCCTTGCCTCATCCATTATTGCCTGAAACATTTGGGTGCGGTGGCCAATTTCCAAAATAGATAATCCACTGTTGTTATAGTTGAGAACTGCTTCAGAAGCCTGCTGAAAAACCTCCTTAGGTAAAATAGATGGGCCTGCATTAAAATTATAAACCACGGGAAAATCATTAAAAAGTAAAAAGAGTGGCAAAAATAACTTTTTGGCAATGAAATTACACAACTAATTCAGGAAATAACAATATTGTAGGAGGAAGCAGATTCAATACTATTGAACACTTCATACATAACATTAGATTCCCATTCTTACTAAATCTTCTACAAGCTTTATAGTGAAAGTTGGGGTTGCAATTAAGTTTCGCACAGAAAATTGGTATTAATTGCAACAATTGAAAACATCTAAGCAAAATAATCCTCTCAACCACATGATCCAGCTATTATTCAATACGAAAACGAAAAAACTGTTAATATAAGTTCAGTATAAGTAAAGTAGAATCTCCTTACGGAATAATTAAGAAGAGAAATTTTAAATACCGGGCGCCAAATTGTTTATTTTAAAAAATTAAGATGCACTTCGTTTAAAAAAAAGCGATAATATAAACAGCACAATAAAAATGAAGAATAATACTTTTGCAATGGATGCAGCGCCGACTGCAATACCTCCAAAACCAAAGATAGCCGCAATAACAGCGATGATAAAAAAGGTGACTGACCAACGTAGCATAAACATTATTTAAGATTTTTGAAATTTTTGTTCACTTCACTTTCATGATTAAAAAATCATGCCAATCGAAATAGTAATTTAATTAAAGGTTCACTATATTAAATTGAGGAGGTTAATTCCCGAACAGGTAAAGAGATGAGGTTATGGCATGTTTTTTACTCAATGATAACCTTTAACATGCGAAGTGTTGAATACAATTATTATAAACCTTGGGTGAATGAGAGAAGTTTTTAAAAAAGTAAAGGCTGACAAACGTATTGTTATAGGATACAGCGCATCGCTGATTCTATTGCTAATTACATACATTGTAACAATAGTGGCAAATGGTAAACTAAAAGAAAGAACTGAACTTGTTGACCACACCAACAATATGATTTTTACACTTGAGCAAACATTGTCAATCATAAAAGACGCCGAAACTGGCTTTAGAGGTTATGCCCTTACAAGGGATATTAATTTTCTTGATCCCTATATTGACAGTAAGGAAAAAACAGATTCCCTTTATAAATACCTGATGGCAAATACAAAAGACAACCCCGCACAACAAGAAAGGCTTGAGAAATTGCAAACACTTACAGATGAAAGGTTTCAACTATTTGAAAAAGCCCTTGATAATTTTAAAAACGTTAATACAGACACCAGCTTAAAGATAACTAATGAACTATACCAGTCAAAAAAATTAATGACGAGGATACGTTTGGCGGTATCGATGATGCAAAATGAAGAAAGGCGTTTGTTGGCTCAACGGGATCAGCAGTTGAAATCAACATTTTCTAATATAAGCAACATCACAATCGTGTCGCTATTGTTAACGTTGCTATTGGTGGCAATTGGGTTTTTAACTTACACTAATGAAAATAAAGCCCGTAAAGTAGCCAATCAAAATATAAAAGAATATCAGCAACAGTTAAGCAAGCGCATCGACGAACTAAACACATTGAATGCACAATTGGTTCAAATGCGCAGTATGGAAAAATTTGCAGCTACCGGTCGTATTGCCAGAACAATTGCACATGAAGTACGAAATCCATTGACAAATATAAATCTTGCCAGCAGCCAATTAAAAACAGACATGTCCGACGAGGATGAAAACTCACTATTCCTGTTCGACATTATTGAGCGAAATAGCAGCCGCATTAATAAACTTATTTCAGATCTTTTGCAAACCACAAAATTTTCTGAGTTGAATTTCACAAGTATTTCTGTAAACGATTTACTTGATGAGGCGCTGTTGATGGCGCAGGACCGTATTGGCCTGCAACATATAACCATCAAAAAAAATTATGAAGCCACCTGCAATATCAATGTGGACAAGGAAAAAATGAAGATCGCTTTTTTAAACATCATAGTAAATGCAATTGAAGCAATGGAACCTGGAAATGGTACATTAACAATAAATTCCAAAACAACCGGCGAAAAATGCCAGGTAACAATTGCTGATGATGGAACCGGTATGGATGACACATCTTTGGGGAAATTATTTGAACCGTACTTTACCAGCAAACAAAATGGCAATGGTATGGGACTGGCTAACACGCAAAATATCATTTTTAACCATAAAGGAACTGTACATGTTTTAAGCGTTGTCGGAAAGGGAACTACCTTCGAAATTACCCTTAACACCGCATAAATAAGCGACGTTGCTACTAGTACAAATGGGGCATACAGGAGGAATCTATTCTACACCGTAGAATTTTTTCCTCAAAAAAAGGTCTAACTCGTAGGATAGACGATTTCTATTGCATTCTTAATTTCGGCTGCCGAAAAGGGCTTGGCAATAAAAAAATCTGCGCCCTCCTGCATTGCTTTTTTTCGGTCCTCAGGAGTATCATGAGCGGTCACCATTATGATTTTGGTATCGGAGTATTTGTCTTTAACATAATTAATAAAATCAATACCATAGCCATCTTGCAGGTGATTATCTAAAAACAAAATATCTGGTTGTGCCTCTTTTAAATAAGATTTCCCTTCGGCAATTGAATTCACAAATTGCACGCTAAGTTTATTTTTACGCAAAATATTGG
>JBGSIG010000936.1:0-4104 GCA_041742655.1 Ferruginibacter sp.
CGCCTTGGTGCAGCGTTGCATGTTTCTAAAATTCCATATATAAAATTGGGTGTTGCAATATAGCATATAATGCTTATTGTGGGCACCGCTTATAAAAAATGTATTAATTGTGGCAGACACAATTTTTTTGTTTACTTTTCCAGCTGGATAGTTGTAGCGTTATTATTTACTTAAACTAACAAACAATATGAGCTTATTTGTAAGAAAACCAATGGCGGACTTAATGAGTGAAGCCGAAGAAACAGGCAGCCACACTTTGAAAAGAACGTTAAGTGCATGGGGTTTAACCGCATTAGGTATTGGAGCCATCATTGGAGCCGGTTTGTTTTCTATAACAGGTATGGCTGCTGCAAACCACGCAGGGCCGGCTATCACAATCTCATTTATAGTAGCTGCTTTAGGATGTTTATTTGCCGGTTTGTGTTACGCAGAGTTTGCTTCCATGATTCCGGTTGCCGGTAGTGCGTATACCTATTCTTATGCAACAATGGGTGAATTTATCGCCTGGATAATTGGCTGGGATCTTGTGCTGGAATATGCGGTAGGTGCTGCCACGGTGGGCATTAGCTGGAGCCGCTACCTCGTAAAATTTTTGGAGGGGTTTAATATAACTTTACCGCATGAATTAACGGTGGGGCCATGGGATGGTGGAATTATCAATCTTCCTGCTGTGGCCATAATTGTGTTGATGAGTTTATTATTAATTAAAGGAACCAGGGAAAGTGCCTTCGTGAATGCGATAATTGTGGCGTTAAAAATTGCAGTGGTATTGGTATTTATTTTACTGGGATGGAAATATATAAACAACGAAAACTATCATCCCTACATACCAGAAAATACAGGCAATTTTGGTGAGTTTGGTTTTAGCGGCATCATTCGGGCAGCTGCCATCGTCTTCTTTGCCTATATAGGTTTTGACGCAGTTAGTACTGCTGCCCAGGAGGCTAAAAATCCTAAAAGGGATATGCCCATTGGTATTTTAGGATCGCTACTAATATGTACAATACTATACTTGCTTTTTGCACATGTTATGACAGGCGTTACCAGCTACACTAGTTTTGCAGGTAAAGATGGTATCGCTCCAGTTGCGGTAGCTATTGAGCACATGGGCACCACAACAAATGCTGCCGGTGTCATTCAGCCTGATTATCCATGGTTGAACAGGGCAATTGTTGTGGCGATACTTGCAGGCTACTCTTCTGTGATATTGGTAATGTTGATGGGCCAAAGCAGGGTGTTTTACAGCATGAGTAAAGATGGATTGATACCTAAAATATTTTCCACTGTAAACCCGAAGACACAAACACCTGCAAAAAGTAATTTATTGTTCATGTTATTTGTAAGTGCATTTGCTGCATTTGTACCTGCAAGGGTGGTAGGCGAAATGACCAGTATCGGAACGCTGTTCGCTTTTATCCTGGTGTGCATTGGTGTGTGGGTAATGCGTGAGAAAATGCCGGAACTACCGAGGTCTTTTAAAACGCCGCTGGTTCCTTTGGTACCTATTTTAGGTATTGCAGTTTGCCTGTTTATGATGGTATTTTTACCGATGGATACCTGGATCCGGTTACTGGTTTGGATGTTGATAGGCATGGATATCTATCTTGCCTATGGCGTTAAAAACAGTCATTTGGGAATGGGGGCTGCCAATAGAAAAGGTTTGCAGGTAGCCAACTATGTGGGGCTGGCACTTGCAGCATTGTTAATTGTAGCCGGCATACTTCATCAGTACACGGTTGGTTTTGAAACAGACAGAACGTTGATGTATATTTCAATAGCTTTTGCCGCAATTCATTTTGGTGTATTTGGAAGAAAATTGGGTATGAAGAATAGCTAAATTTTTTTGCTGATTTATAAAAAACGCCCCGAATTATGGGGCGTTTTTTATAAATCCTTTTACAGGAAAATCAGCATCAGATAAAAATGTGTTTTTTAAAATATGTAATATTTCAAAAACGGGACTGGCAAAACTAAACGACATCGTCCTTCCTGATTCGTTAAAGAGCTTTATGCCACAAATATCATTTGCCGGTTGCTTTTCAATTTTAGAAAGCACGCCTAATGACAAAAATTTACCTATAAACAAAAGACATTTTCAACCAATTAAAAAATTATAGCAGTCGATAATTAAACTCAATAAATATGAAACTGGTTAATGTTACTAAAAGTGCTTTTTCTTTTTCAATTAATATTTTCATCATTTATTTTTTATTGATATCCCCGCTTTACGCTAAAGACAATAAGATTGTTAGCCAAAGCCTGAATGATTCAGTTGTAAAAAACCGTATTGCCGAAGAAAAATTTATTTTGATAAATGGCATTGAACAGTGGGTAACCATCAAAGGCGATAAATCAAAACCTGTAATATTATTTCTTCACGGCGGGCCCGGAAGCCCGATGAGTCCATATTCAGACAATGTTTACAAAGAATGGGAAAAAGATTTTATTATAGTTCAGTGGGATCAACGTGGAACCGCCAGAACTTTTGGACGCACTGCGCCGCCTGAATTAACACCTGAATATTTAAAATTAAATCCCTTAACGATTGAACAAATGACTGCCGATGGAATTGAATTGTCAGCATACTTAATTAAACATCTTAGCAAGAAAAAAATTATTCTTTTTGGAACTTCCTGGGGTTCTGCGCTTGGGGTTAGAATAGTTACTAAACGTCCGGATCTTTTTTATGCGTATGTAGGGCATTCACAAATTGTGAACCCATCGGATGATTTGCCAATGTTTAATAAAGTGTATCAAATGGCAGTAGATAGAAACGATACTGCCTCGTTAAAAATACTAAACAGCATTGGTAAACCTCCGTATGATAAAGCGAAAAATGTGGGCCTGCTATTAAGAGTTGTAAAAAAATTTGAAGGTGCAAATTCAACACCTGCACCGGAGAACTGGTTTATTCCGTCAGCAGCGTATAACAATGTAAAAGATGAACAAAACAGAAATGATGGCGATGATTATTCTTTTGTAAATTATGTGGGCGATAGCCGTTTTGGAGTTCAATCTATCCGGGAAAAAATTAATTTTATGAATGATAATGTGGATTTTAAAATCCCTATTTATATCATCCAGGGAGAAGCAGATTTGTTAACAACAAAAGAATCAACGAAAGATTACTTCAATAAAATAAAAGCACCCAAAAAGGAATATTATTTGTTGCCTGAAACAGCGCATGGTTTTAATGTACCAGTTGTAGAAACACAATACAAAATATTTATGAGCATAAAAGCTTCATAAGAGCGACTCATTTTTTAATTATATTAATTGTGTATAGTATTTTTATTTAAAAGATGAATAAAAGAGCATCATCACGGAATGTTTCCCGTGCAATGGCAATGGGAGTTTTGCCGGGCATGATATTTTTTTAACAGAGTTCATGTAAACGCAGAATGGAAATCTTACATGCACCGGATTATTTCGTAATAATATAAAATCCACAAAAAAATCTTATGTTGCAATCTGCCATAAAAAAATGTAGTAGTATGAAAAGACAACGTCTTGCCTTCTTAACAATCAACGTTATTATTAATCTGTTTTTTATCCTGTCTGTTAAAGCTCAAAAGGCAAAAAGTTCGGCGGGCATGAAGCTTAACAGTCTTGAATACCTGCAATACCAGGGTGTAAACGTAATGTTGGCGCAAGACTATTATCCCGAAGGCCACCAGGGTGGAGTAAGCGTTATTCAAAACGGATTGCGGGTTGCCACCAATGGTGATATAAGGCTGGAACCTACGCCAGGCCAATGGCAGCCAATTCCGAAAGTGGGCAAGCGCTCTATTGACACGGCCAAACAACAGATAAGTGTGCAGTTACAATATCCAAACGAAGACATAGACCGAAAAGGGTTTAACCCGGTAATTTATCCCGATTTAAAATTCAGCTATTCACTCCGTGTAGAGTCTGCGGGCAAAGGGTTTAAAATAATTGTTGATTTAGATAAAGCGTTGCCGGATGACTGGATAGGAAAAGTAGGATTCAACTTCGAATTATTTCCTGGAATTCTTTTTGGTAAAGCGTGGTACCTGGATAATCAGTTTGGCATTTTTTCAACACAGGCAAATGGGCCGGACTATAAAGATGGGGACGGCGAGG
>JBGSIG010000937.1:0-1861 GCA_041742655.1 Ferruginibacter sp.
GCCTCAATAAGGCTTTTAGAAATAAAGCGGGGAATTATGAATTTAGCAAGGCCTATGATATAACTACCAACTGAATGAATTTTATGATGGAATAAAAATATCAATCATGACAATTTTTCTAAATTATATTCTTTTATCTAAATGCTTCAATCGATGTTGGGTTGATACCTATTTACAAATTAGCGGGTTTTCGAGTGGGTATTTAAAAATTATTCTTATTTATTTTTTGGTAATCATCTTATCTCTTATTTCAAAAGTATCAACAGCACAAACCCTGCATTTCAATTATACAATACAAAAGGGCGGCGATGATATTGGATGGCTAAAGCTGGAAAAAAGCACTAATGGCAACAGATCAAACATGTCGTTGACATATGAAATAAAAACACGCATAATCTTTTTGATTACTGCCATTGCAAAAGATTCGTCAACATTTGAAAATGGAAAGCTGGTTTATTCTTCTCTATTCAAAAAACTAAACAACGATACAAAATTGGATAAACAAACAAGGCTTGTGGCAGACAAATATGAAGTTTTGGAAAGCGGGAAAAAGAAAAATCTGGCCACCTCATTTATAGGCATCAACCTGCTGAGCCTTTATTTTCAGGAGCCTGTAGGCGTAAACACTGTTTATTGTGATATGCATAACTGTTTTGTGCCCATAATAAAAACTAGTGACGGCGGGTATAAAATAAAAAAGCCGGATGGTAACAGCAATACCTTTTATTATACCAAGGGGGTCTGTATAAAAATAATATTCAGCCAGAGTTTATATACAGCAATTGGCTTGTTAAACCTTAAATAAGCAGTTATGAGCTGGTATTAATTATCCCTTGCTTATAAAATATTCTTAATGATAAATTTAGAAACTAATTATGATACCAATGCAAGCTTTAAAGTAAAGGCAGCGCAAGCTATTAAATTTAAAAAATACAAAAAAATGATCGATAAAAACTACTGCTTAATTGCAGCCGTCCAAGAAGATTTTAATCGCACTTATTACAATCGGTCGATTTTAATTA
Organism: Ferruginibacter sp.; assembly: GCA_041742655.1. Lineage (GTDB taxonomy): Bacteria > Bacteroidota > Bacteroidia > Chitinophagales > Chitinophagaceae > Ferruginibacter. The sequence goes on from JBGSIG010000937.1 coordinate 1,023, forward strand.
ATCATATACTGCTATTCTGCACAGTCAGACCTACAATAATCGCAATATTCAATTACCGGCAAGCCTGTTTGCGGATATTTTAGTACAAACTGACAATTGGAAAAGTGCAACCGCAAATTGCAATTATGCTTTGGGTATTTGAGTGTGTAGCTTGGCATTAATAAAGGAGCAACCGGGAAATCCTTATTAAAGAGTCCGGCGCCATTGCCAAAAGCGATATGTGTAGGCAACCTTAAAACTTAACAATCATGAAAAAGCTATTTATCATTTCAGTTGTACTCATTGCAGCACATGTTACAGCCAAAGCACAAAACACCCGGTTTGGTTTTACTGCAGGGTATAGCTTTTCCAACTATAATTCCAAAGTGGATGGAAAAAACAGCAATGGCAACTCGGTCGCAGGATTAACGGCCGGTGTATTGATTGATGTTCCAATTAATAAAAATTTTAGTTTTCAGCCGGCTGTAAACTTTGTACAAAAAGGGACAAAAGATGAACAAACATATGGAGGTTTTACTTCGGAAAAAACTGAGATCACTGTCAACAGTATTGAAGTGCCATTGAATTTCCTTTACAATTCTGGCAGCAAAAAGGGTAATTTTTTCATTGGTGCCGGCCCTTGCTTTACTTTTTCGGTTTCAGGAAATGTGTGGTTTGAAGGTTTCACTAATTCAGTATTCGAAGATTTACAATTTGGTAATGGCGAAGGCGATGATTTGAAAGGCTTCGACTTTGGTGTAAATTTTATTACAGGCTATTGTTTTAAAAAAGGGTTCCTAATTTCTGCTAATTATAATGTTGGCCTAACCAATCTTATGCCTGGTGGGTCGGATGATGGC
>JBGSIG010000938.1:0-5042 GCA_041742655.1 Ferruginibacter sp.
ATAAATTATTTTGCTTCCGCAGCAGCTCCATTGCCGTTAGCGCCAAAGTCGAAGATAATACCAAAACGGATAGTATTTGATAACGGATTACGATTTACTCCGCTGCCAGAAGGTATTAAATAAGAAAAGTCTAAACCAAACATTTCATATCTTAAACCGGCTCCTAAAGTAAAATATTGCCTGTTTCCTTTAGAAGGACTTTCGAAAAAATAGCCAGCTCTAAATGCAAACTGATTTTGATACCAAAACTCGGTACCTAAAGAAAACGTTAGTTCGGCAAGCTCTTCAGAGCCTCCACCAGGAGCATCTCCAAAAGATTTAAACCAACTGCTTACAACACTTATGCTGCGATATTCGGCCAATCCTGCACTATCGCCAATGGCAGGCGGGGTAGGTACCAACAATTTATTAATGTCAGCCCCAAAAGTCATTTTACTATCGCTGTTAAATACAGATGTGTAAGTTGCTCCCAACCCTAAATTGGCTGGTATAAAATCTTTTTGAGTAGCGTCATTTGTATAAGAAATTTTTGTACCGAGGTTACTGATAGAAACACCATAGTTTAAACCCTTGCCGCTTTCATCTACACCGGTATGAAACATACTGATATCAGCAGCAACGGATGTACCCGGCTGGTAGATGGTTCCACTATTATTAGGATCGCCACTAGCCAAACTGGAATTGATGTATCGAACCATAAGACCTACCCCCAATTTCTCGGAAAGTTTTCTTGAATAACCACCTTCAATAGAATATTCACGAGGGCGGTATTGACCTAATTCAGAACCGTTGTTGTCGGTAAACTGAATATTACCTAAACTGAAATACCTTATTGACCCCGATATTGCCTGAATATCGTCTAGTTTATAATATCCAGTCATACACGCCAAATAAACGTCTTTAATGTCGAGGCCTTGCAACCATGGAGTATACGTAATCGCTAGACCTCCTTTGTTTACATTAAAAGGAGTTTTTGATAAATTCCAAAAAGCTGAATTGGGATCAGCCGATGTAGCTACACCCAAATCACCCATACCACCTCCTCGGGCATCTGGTGAAATTCTTAAGAAGGGCACTGCTGTAGTTACAACATTTATAGGTTCGGTTTGTGCACTTGCAGCACCGATCCCAACTGCCAGCAACAACACTAATGCAGTTAATTTAACAGTTACTTTTTTCATTCGTAGTTTTTGTCTTGATTAGGTAGACGTCAATTCAATAAGAAGAATTTATTTGGGGGGTATAAAATAATGGTTTGAATGACTGTTGAGATTTTAAAAATAGAAAATTATTATTTTCCGGCGAAAATAGAAGATTTTTCTGAATCAACCGCATAACCAATCAGGTAATAAGCAATTTTACAAAAAAAACACCTTCTGATATTCAACCGAAATTTTAAAACGGCGTAAACCTATGTATTATTGTCTTGTGCAATGGCAGTGTCCACAAAAATTTGAAGGTGTCGCATCATCCCTACTTCCCGATTTTTTCGGGAAGGCTTTTCCAACGGAGAAAGAATTGAATGATTGAATTGAAAATATTAGTTCTATGTTAATCTTCTTTTTGCAGCCAAATTACGGATAGTCATTTGGTTTTATCACGATCCATTTAATCCAATTGCAAAATTGGCAAAAATTTTGTTAAGCTTAAAGGCTATTGTCTAATCGGACAGATAATAAAAAAATGCAAAGAAGACACTCTGTTCGGAGACTTAGGCTGACAATAATTTCTGGGTGCTAATATTTTGGTAAATAATATACAATAAGGCGTGGTTTAAGGCTTTATGAGTCAAAGTATTTATATTTGCTTTTAATGCCCCATATACAATAATAAAGAAAACCTTTCGTTAAATAATTTGCAAAACGAACGCACATGCAAAAAACATTTTCAAGTAAAAGTTTAGTTATCCTGGCCTTGGCAGCTTTATCATTAAATGCCTGTAAAAATGGTTTAACAGGTAAAAAAAAGGCATCCTCCTCCGTAACCGGTTGGAACTACGATGATAAAGACATGGGTAGCTACCACGTTACGAAATTTAAATACCCAAAAGCAGGTCCCGGTTTGGTATTTGTACAGGGTGGAACCTTTGTAATGGGTGCAAAAGAGGAGGACGTTATGGGCGACTGGAACAATGTTCCCCGTCGTATAACTGTTCCTTCATTTTACATTGATGAAACAGAAGTAGCAAATGTTCACTATCGTGAATATATCTACTGGTTAGAAAATACTTTTAGTGGCGATACAGCCATTATGGCCAACGCATTACCTGATACGCTTGCCTGGCGTGAAGAATTGGCTTATAATGAGCCGTATGTAGAATACTATTTTAGGTATCCCGCATATAACTTCTACCCGGTTGTCGGTGTTTCCTGGTTGCAGGCACATGATTTCTGCATCTGGAGGTCGGATAGGGTAAATGAATTAACCCTTTTACAAAAGGGATATTTGAAAAAAGATTTTGCCAAAAAAGAGATGAGAGGCGGTGGAGCCGAAGGATCATTTAATACAGAGACGTATTTACTGAATCCTGATTTGATACAAGGCAGAACAAAGCCAAAAAAATCTGAATTAAAGGATGTTAGTGGTAAGCCTCGTGCCAATGTTAAGATGGAAGACGGAATATTGAACATGGGTTACCGTTTACCTACAGAAGCTGAGTGGGAATATGCGGCCTACGGCTTGATAGATCAAAATCCAAGCCCAAGAACAAAAGAAGGTAAAAGTGGCGAGGAGGTAATATCCAACCAACAAATTTATTCTTGGAGTAAAAATCCAAATGGTTTACGCGATAACCGCAGAGGTAGCTGGCAGGGGAAATTTTTAGCCAACTTTAAACGCGGTAGTGGCGATAACATGGGTGTTGCAGGTGGTTTAAATGACCGTGCAGCTATACCAGGATATATAAAAGCTTTCTATCCTAACTCATTTGGTTTATATAATATGAGTGGTAACGTATCTGAATGGGTACAAGATGTTTACAGGCCATCAACACATGCTGATGGTGAAGATTTTAACTACTTTAGAGGCAACAAATTTGAAAAGTATTTTAAAACAGGTAATGGTGAATACGAAAGAGATTCTTTAGGACGCCTGAAAAAGACTGCTGTTGCCGATGAAGATGTAAAAAATCGCAGAAATTATCAGCATAATAACCTGCTGGGCTATATGGATGGAGATTCTACCAGCGGTTCTTTTTATGAATATGGTGTTACTACTTTAATCAGTGATAGATCAAGAGTATTTAAAGGTGGAAGCTGGAACGACAGGCCCTACTGGTTATCACCAGGCGCCCGCAGATTCTTAGATGAAACACAATCATCCAGCACAATTGGTTTCCGTTGCGCACAAACTTACATGGGTTCTCCTGAAGGACCTGGCTTTAAAGATGGAAACATTTTTGGCAAGCGTAAACAAAACGGTTCAAAGAAATAAAAAGTCATTTTTAGAAATACAATTAAAAACCCTTCTCCAAAAAGAGAAGGGTTTTTAATTGCCACTTATGTTATTGATAATAATTTGTTCTGCCCTATTTTTGACACATGGAAATACATCATTTATACACCCTGTTTTTACAGCATCCATCCATACAAACAGATACCCGTAAATTAAAAAAGGGTGACTTCTATTTTGCCTTAAAAGGTGCAAATTATAACGGTAATAAATTTGCAAAACAGGCACTTGAGGCTGGCGCAGCATTTGCTGTGATTGATGAGGTTCCGGAATTTTCGGATGACAGATTGATTCTCTCAAAAAATGTTTTAGAAACTTTGCAGCAATTGGCAAAATACCATCGTCAACAATTTTCAATTCCCTTTCTTGCCATTACGGGCAGCAATGGCAAGACGACTACAAAGGAATTAATTCACGAAGTGTTATCCGCCAAATACAAGACTTACACCACTAAAGGGAATTTAAACAACCATATTGGCATACCGCTTACTTTGTTATCTGTACAAAAAGACGCTGAAATGGCCGTGATTGAAATGGGTGCCAATCATCTAAAAGAAATTGAAAGCTACTGCACATACACTTTGCCTACACATGGCCTTATAACCAATTGCGGAAAGGCACATTTGGAAGGCTTTGGCGGTATTGAAGGCGTTAGAAAAGGTAAAGGCGAATTGTTTGATTACTTAAGAACGCACAGTGGCTTAGCATTTATAATGAGTGACTATGAGTATCTAACAGAAATGAGTAATGGCATCAAGAGTATAAAAACCTACGGCACAAGCGATGCTGAAATTACTGGAATTGCCGCCAACAGTAGTGAGCTTTTAGAAGTTACTATGACCGGCGGCACAGCAATTAAAAATATAACTACTAACCTGGTTGGATCATATAATTTACCCAATGTATTGGCAGCCGTAACTGTCGGTAAATATTTTAAAGTAGAAGATGAAAAAATAAAAAATGCCCTGGAACGCTACATGCCGTCTAACAGCCGCAGCCAAATGATTGAAAAAAATGGCGCCAAAATAATTTTAGATGCGTACAATGCTAACCCTAGCAGTATGAAAGCTGCTATTGAAAATTTTGCAGGTATGGAAGGGCAAAACAAAATGTTGTTGTTGGGGGCTATGATGGAGATGGGTAATGACAGTGTTTTGGAACATGAAGCATTGATTGATTTAATATCAAAATATACATGGAGTAACGTGGTTTTGGTAGGAGGAGATTTCAATAAAGTTGCACATTCTTACATTTATTTTAATACTTCCGCCGAAGCTAAAACGTGGCTTAAGGAGCAATCAATGAACGACGTTTTGTTATTGGTAAAAGGTTCCCGAAGTGTGCAAATGGAAAAAGTGGTAGAATAATAATCACATCCCACTACCATCGAGATACATTTGTAAATCTGCCTCTGTTTTAATCAACACATCCCTTACTTTACTTCCCTGGTTGGGGCCGACAACGCCTGCGGCTTCCAGTTGATCCATTAATCTGCCGGCACGGTTATACCCCAGCTTCATCCTGCGTTGCAGCAGCGATGTACTTCCACTTTGGCTTGCTACAATTAAGCGGGCTGCATCTTCAAACAAAGC
>JBGSIG010000939.1:0-2038 GCA_041742655.1 Ferruginibacter sp.
CGTGTAGCAGAAACAAAGTTGGAAGAAATATTGAAATAACTAGAAAAAGAAAAAATGGGAAAGCAAAAATTGCCTGCAAGTATTTCGCTCGATCTGGATGACCAATGGACCTATATGAAAGTTCATGGCGATGAAGGCTGGGAAACATTTCCTTCTTATCTTGATGTTTTTTTGCCCCTTGTATTAGATAAACTTGAGGAACTTGAGATAAAAATCACTTTTTTTATTGTTGGTCAGGATGCAGCTATCGAAAAAAATCATGCTTTACTTCGCAGTATCGTAGATCGTGGCCATGAGGTAGGAAACCATTCTTTTCACCATGAATCATGGCTCAAAACTTACTCCAAAGAAAAAATAGAAGATGAAATAAAAAAAGCCGAAGAAGCTATTCTTACAGTAACGGGTAAACGAACAAATATGTTCAGGGGTCCCGGATTTAGCTGGAGTTTTGATCTGCTACAGGTACTTCAAAAACGAAATTATATATTCGACGCTTCAATCCTGCCAACATATATTTCGCCACTTATGCGTCAATATTATTTCTGGAATTCTAAACTTTCGAAGGAACAAAAAGAAAGCAGGAAAGAATTATTTGGTTCATACAAGGAAGGATTTTATCCCCTTAAACCGTATGTGTGGAATTTCGGTAACCGCCAAACCTTACTCGAAATACCGGTTACAACAATCCCCTTCTTTAAAATACCTTTTCATCAAAGCTACCTGTTATATGTTAGTAATATTTCACTAGGGTTAATGAAAATGTATCTTCGGTTTTCAATCTTTATGTGCAAAATAACCAGCACCTCACCAAGCTATTTGTTGCATCCCCTTGACCTTATGGGAAAAGATCATGTTCCTTCCCTTGCTTTTTTCCCCGGCATGAATATTAAAAGTGAAAAAAAGTTGAAGATTTTTGCAATTGCTATTCAGATTTTGAAAGAGAATTTTGAACTCCTTCCTATGGGGAAATTTACAGAAACACTGCCTTCAAATTTAAAAAAGATACCCATCAAATAGTAAATAAACTAAATGTTATAAAAAATATTATGAAGATATTTTCAATTGTGGGTGCAAGGCCCCAATTTATAAAACTGGCACCATTATCAGCAGCGCTTGCAGGATTGCACCAGGAGTTTATTGTACATACTGGCCAGCATTATGATTATGCTATGAGTGAGCAAATTTTTACAGACCTTGGAATAAGAAAACCTGATATTCATTTGGAAGTTGGAGCCGGTAATCAAACCCTTCAAATTACCAATATGATGCTGAAACTGGAAACAGCAATGCTTGAGAAAAAACCAGATGTTGTGATTGTTTTTGGCGATACCAATTCAACACTTGCAGGCGCACTAATTGCAGCCAAGCAAAACATACCTATCATACATATAGAAGCCGGCCTTAGAAGTTATAACAGAACAATGCCGGAAGAAATTAACCGCATTGTTACTGATCATATTTCAAAATACCTTTTTGCCCCTACTCAAACTGCGATTGATAATCTTAATAAAGAAGGATTAGGCAACAGCAGTTTTTTTACCGGTGATATTATGGTTGATACTATGAAAACCAGTATTGAAGCAGCACTTAAAAAATCAACTGTGGTTGAAGATTTAAAATTACTGAATAATGAATACAATTTACTTACGCTTCACAGACACTACAATGTTGATGATGCGAACAGACTGGAACACATACTAGAACAACTGGGGCAATTGGAAGATAAGATTATTTTCCCGGTACATCCACGTACCAGAAAAATGCTTCGCCCAAATTATTCCATACCTTCAAATATTCAATTAATAGAACCGCAGGGGTATTTGGATTTTATTGCTTTGGAAAATTCTGCAAAAAGAATAATCACAGATTCAGGAGGCATACAAAAAGAAGCTTATTTACTTAAAAAAGCCTGTATCACATTAAGGACGGAAACTGAGTGGCTGGAAACTGTTGCTGAAAAATGGAATTTGCTTATTAATCCTTTAGATGAAAATATCGCATCAAAAATTAATAGCTTTACTATACCTAAAACACAGGC
>JBGSIG010000940.1:0-13662 GCA_041742655.1 Ferruginibacter sp.
AGGGCAATTTTGGCACCGGCATCGCTGTAATCTTTATCGCTGTAGCTGGCACCTTCGCCGGCTTTTGATTCTATCACTACCCTGTGCCCGTTGGCAACCATCACTCCGATGGCCTCAGGTGTTAAGGCTATCCGGTTTTCACTAAAGGAAGTTTCTTTTGGTATACCAATAAATAATTCTTTTCCTTTGGGTTTCACATCCAGGGTTTCTTCCATTGTTTCGTATGAAAAGGAAGGGGATACAAATGGTTTTGATGTTGCCATACTTATTGCGGGTTGAAAACCTACAAATTACAAATTAATTTTCAGCTTTCTTGTATTCATGTCAATTACGCTGATGGTAACCTGTGTGGTATTATCCGGAAAAATGCCCGGCGCTTTTTGTGGCCATTCTACAAAACACCAATTACCGGAGTAAAGGCAATCCTCTACACCTGCCTGAACGGCTTCCTCCTCATCTTTTAAACGATAAAGATCCATGTGATAAATCACTTCACCTTTTATGGTTGAATAATGATTGATGATGGAAAATGTGGGGCTTGCGATGGCATCCTTCACACCCATTGCTTCACAAACAGCGTGAACGAAAGTTGTTTTGCCGGCACCCATTTCTCCATTCAATGCAAATACTTTGTAATCACCAACTGCATTTATGAATTGCTGAGCGGTTTCCTTTATTTTATCCAATGTAAAATTTAACTCCATGTTGCAAAGATATTTTCCTTCATTAGTAATAGCATGACAATAGCAAAGAATAATTTTGCAAGATGGAAAAAGTTGAATGGAAAGTTGAAGGAATGGACTGTACGAACTGTGCGCTCACAATTTCTAAATACCTTGATAAAGAAGGATTGAAAAATGTTAAGGTCAATTTTATTGGTGGCGATGTAAGTTTTGATTTAAATGAAAATAGCAATAGAGAAAAATTGGCCAAAGGCATATCAGGCCTTGGATACACTGTGGTAAACGAAACAACGCTGCCCGTTACTACACCTCCGTTTAAACTTTTCAAAAATCATTTGCAACGATTTCTTTTTTGTTTGCCATTTACTGCAATACTGATGTTGCACATGCTGCCCTGGCATCCCGGTTTTTTAATGAATCCGTGGATTCAGTTGTCCATTTGTTTACCAGTATACATAGTGGGCATGGGTTATTTTGGCGTAAGTGCTGTTAAAAGTTTAAGAGCGGGTATCCCCAATATGAATGTGTTGATTGCCATTGGCGCAACTGCCGCTTTTGTGTATAGCCTCATTGGAACCCTTGGCAATTTTGGAATGGATTACGTATTTTATGAAACAACTGCTACCATCATAACACTGGTATTTTTGGGAGAATGGGTAGAGCATAGATCAGTAGAAACTACTCAAAAAGAGTTAAATAAATTGGCGGGGCAGCAAAAGGTAATGGCCAACATGATTGCTTTTGATGATGAGCATAAAGAAAATATATTTCCGGTAGAAAATACACAACTGCATGTAGGCGATTTGGTATTAATAAAGACAGGCGAACAGGTGCCAATGGACTGCAAAATATTGTGGGGCGATGCTTATGTAAACGAGGCATTGCTAACGGGAGAGAGTGACCCAGTACACAAGCAAAAGAAAGATACTATCATTGGAGGAAGCCTGCTAACAGAAGGCACGGTGAAAGCACAGGTAACTGCCATCGGAAAAGATACCGTGCTAAGCAATATCCTGCAACTGGTAAAACAGGCCCAGGGGGAGAAGCCGCCTATTCAACAATTGGCTGATAAAATAAGCGCCGTTTTTGTGCCAATTGTACTCGGCATATCTCTACTTACTTTTATAATAAATTATTTCGGTTTTAATATTAACGTAACAGATTCTCTTATGAGAAGCATTGCCGTGCTGGTAATAAGTTGCCCCTGCGCCATGGGCCTGGCTACCCCTGCTGCTATTGCAGTTGGCTTGGGGAGGGCGGCAAAAAACGGCATTCTTTTTCGCAATGCAAAAAGCCTTGAATTGTTTAAGGACATTAAAACAGTGGTGTTTGATAAAACCGGCACGCTCACCTTAGGTAAATTTACCATCACTGCTTTTGAATCTGAAACTATACCGGATGAAGAGTTCAAACGCATTACTTTCTCAATAGAAAAATATTCAAATCACCCAATTGCAAAAGTTATTACAGCGCAGTGGAAAACAAATAATGCCATTGCATGGAAAAAAATTGAAGAAGTGAAAGGTGCTGGAATGAGGGCAGAAGATGCGGAAGGGAATATTTATCAATTGGGCAATTACACACCCAATACAACAATTGTAAAAGGGCATACTCATACAGCTTACCTGGTAAAAAATAATATCCAAATCGGCTGGTTAGATATGGAAGATGAAATAAGAGAAGAATCAAAGCAGGTGATAAGCTATTTGCACTCTAAAAATATTAAGACTGTTTTGTTAAGTGGCGACAGTTTTGAGCGTTGCAAAAAAGTAGCAGATAGTATAGGCATAACAGACATAATTGCGCAAAAAAAGCCCGAAGAAAAATTAAAAATTGTTGAACAATTAAATAAGGAAAACGCTACTGCAATGGTAGGTGATGGCATTAACGATGCGCCTGCTTTGGCCAAAGCCACCATTGGCATATCAATGAGCGAGGCTTCTCAATTGGCTATGCAGAGTGCACAGGTTGTATTAATGAACAAAGGCATTCAACATTTGCCACTGGCATTGGGTTTGGGTAAACATACTTTTATTACCATTAAGCAGAACCTTTTCTGGGCCTTTATCTACAATATTGTAGCAATACCTGTTGCGGCAATCGGACTGTTACATCCTGGAGTAGCAGCAATGGCAATGGGTTTTAGCGATGTGGTTTTAGCTATTAATTCCATTAAGCTTAATTACAAGAAAGTGGTTTAATTTCAAGCTATAATTATTTTCTTTTGACGATTCACGAGATACTAAAACAATATTGGGGTTATGATGAATTTCGTCCTTTGCAGGAAGAAATCATTAATGCCGTATTGCAGCGAAAAGATTCGCTGGCGTTGTTGCCAACCGGTGGGGGTAAATCTATTTGTTTCCAGGTGCCTTCCATGATGCAAGATGGATTATGCCTTGTTGTGAGCCCGCTGATTGCTTTAATAAAAGACCAGGTGCAAAATTTAAAAAGCAAAGGGATTCCAACATTGTCAATATATTCAGGAATGAGCTTTTTAGAAGTTAAAAAAACCTTGCAAAATGCAGCACATGGCAATTATAAGTTTCTATATGTTTCTCCTGAACGGTTAGAAACAAGTTTGTTTTTAGAGTATTTGCCCATTTTAACTATCAACTTAATTGCAGTAGACGAAGCACATTGTATTTCGCAATGGGGTTACGATTTCAGGCCATCGTACCTGCGTATTGCGCAATTGCGTGAACAATTACCCAATGTTCCCATATTAGCTTTAACGGCCTCGGCTACCCTAAAAGTGCAAGATGATGTATGTGAAAAATTAGCGTTTTCAAAAAACCAACAACGTTTTCAGCAATCGTATGAAAGAGCAAATCTTTCGTACAGTATTTTTAATGTACCCAGTAAGCAAATTAAATTGCAGGAAATATTAAAGAATGTAAAAGGTAGTGCCATTGTTTATTGCAAAAGCCGTAAGCGTAGTAAAGAAGTTGCCGAAATGTTGTCGCTCAATAATATCAGTGCCGGTTACTATCATGCCGGGCTAAGTACTGAGGAAAGGAATAAGCGCCAGGAAAACTGGATAAGCAATGCCACCCGGGTAATAGCCTGTACCAATGCTTTTGGTATGGGCATAGATAAGGCAAATGTAAGAACAGTAGTACATTATGATGTGCCTGATTGTTTGGAAAATTACTACCAGGAAGCTGGCAGAGCGGGGCGTGACGGCAAAAGAGCCTACGCGGTATTGCTTTTTGGAAGTAAGGAGCCGGACGATTTATTATTGCAACCCGGTATTCGTTTTCCCGAAAAGGATGAAATAAAAAAAGTATACACTGCAATAATGAACTACCGACAAATTGCAGCGGGAAGTGGTGAAGGCCTGAGTTTCGATTTTGATTTGGCCACGTTTACATCGGCATTTAAGATAAATATTTTAACAGCAACCTATGCAATTAAAGCACTGGAACAAGAAAATATCCTAAGTTACAATGAAGTGTTTTTTAAACCTTCTACCCTGGAATTTTCTTGCGATAAAAATCAACTTCAGGCCTTTGAGCAACAATACCCAAAATTTGAACCACTCATAAAAGGCTTGTTGCGTTCCTATGAAGGAGTCTTTGATTTTCCTGTAACGATATATGAAACGGAGCTTGCAAAATTTATTCAAAAAAGTTTACCTCAAGTTCAAAAGGAATTAGAGGAACTAAATCAACTCGGGTTGATTAACTACTCTTCCAAAAAGGATTCTCCTCAGATTACACTGCTGCAAAACAGAATGTATGCCGACAGCTTTGTGCTTAATTTATCTGACTATTTAAAGCGCAAAGAAAATTTTGAGCTTAGAGTTAAAGCAATTATCCATTATATACAAGAACCAATCCTATGCAGAAGCAAAATGATTGCCGCATATTTTAATGACAGATCTTTAAAGGCATGTGGTATTTGCGATAATTGCATTAAGCAGGCAAATTTGGTAATAAGTGCAGAAGAATTTAACAAGATAAGCGATACTATTTTCGACCTCATCGGGGAACAACCTCTTCGCCCAACAGAATTAATAAAAAAATTGTCTGACGTAAACAAATCCAAATGCTGGAAAGTGATAGATTATTTATTGGCTGAAAAAAAGGTCAGCGTTACAAAGGAAGGTGAAATAAAGGGGCTATAAAATGGTATTTCCCATCTAAACTAAGAAAAAAGGAAGGGCCAAAAATAAAAAAAGGGACCAAGATAGAAATCTAGTCCCGCTTTAAAATCCAATATCCTATGAAAAACCGAGACGAAGATAAGGGGTAATACATTACGATACAAGCTTTTTGAGAGTTTTTTATTACTTTTTTGGTGGTAAGTAATAGTATTATTGACAATTAACTTTCTTATATTATGCTAATTATCAATATTTTATGTTTTATTTTTTGACTTATTTGTAGTTTTTAGTGCGGATAAATAGTTTACTTGCAATGCTGTTTCAGCCATTGATTTTGACTAAAAATCAATTTTGACGAGATCCCCGCATTATTTTGTAAATCATAGAATTTGACATTTAAAAACTATAATGACTTAAATGCACCAAAGGTAATTATAGCTGCCAGCGTATCTTTAATCATTTCTAACTTGCTATAAAGTAATATGCAATCTGTAAAAATAATTAAGGTAAGTATACATAAAATGCAGATGCGGTTATTTGAGCCTTTTATAATTTCATTGGGGCCACAATACAATGCAGATAATGTACTTATTGCGGTACATACTCAAGAAGGCATAGCTGGATACGGTGAATGCAGCCCTTATCTGAGTATCAATGGGGAAAGCATTGACACCTGTTGTTTAGTAGCAAAATATCTTGCCAAAGCCTTACTACAAATGAATGCACTTGCCATTGAGGAATGTATTAGGGCTATGGATAAAGTAATATATGGAAATAGCAGTATTAAAAGTGCATTCGATATGGCGCTGTATGATATTGCCGCACAGCATACTCAAGTGCCTTTGTATAAATTTCTGGGCGGAACTAAGAGTAAGACGATTGTTACAGATATGACTGTTGGTTTGGGCGAGCCGGATAAAATGGCATTAGATGCAGAAAAATTTAAAGCGGCGGGCTTTCAATTTATAAAAGTAAAACTGGGGCAATCAACAGAAAAAGATGTAGCAAGAATAAAAGCCATTCGTGAAAAAATTGGCGAAGAAATTCCATTGCGAATCGATGCCAACCAGGGCTGGGATGTACCTACAGCTATTGCCACACTAAAAGCTTTGCAAGGGTTCAACATTGAACATTGCGAAGAACCAATAGCCAGGTGGAATTTTATGCAATTACCTACTGTGCGAAAGGCAACAAGTATTAAGATTATGGCAGATGAAACTTGTTGTGACAGCCACGATGCGGAGCGGCTGGCACAACTAAATGCCTGCGATTACTTCAATATCAAAATGGGGAAAAGCGGCGGTATATTCGAAGCGCTAAAAATAATAGGCGTAGCAGAAAGAGCAGGGATTAAATTGCAGGTCGGTGGTTTTATGGAATCCAGGTTAGCTACTACCGCTTTTGTACATTTTGCTTATGCAAGTAACAACATTGTACATTTTGATTTTGATACGCCACTAATGATAGCAGAAGATCCTGTAAGCGGCGGAATGAAATACCTTTCCAATGGCGTAATTGAAATAGATGATACACCAGGTATAGGAGCAAGAATAAATGCGAGCTACTTAAAAAATCCAGAAGCAATTATCATTTAAAATTTCACACAAGGGAAACAAGAAGAACAAAGTACATAACAAATACTACGCAATAGTATTTGTTATGTACTTTGTATCCTTAGCGGTCTTTGGGTGAACCCGACTTTAATCAGCTGGTTTTTAATTTTTCTTTGTATCAAATAATCCGCTTAATTTTTCTTTTACACTATCAAAAACTTCTTCAGCTTTATCAGCGGCTCCTTTTGCAAAATCCTCTACTTTTTGTCCTGTTTCTCCGGGTAATACATCACTGATTTTATCCAACAGACTTTCTGATGTTTGTGGTGCCGCTGGGTCAACTATGGCAGAAGTAGCAGTAGCTTCAGCAGCAAATAAATTATCAACTGCTCCAGCCATCATCGGAAATTTTTCTTTTACAAAATCTTTGATTGTATCAATTGCTTTGCTTGCCTGGTCAGCACTGATGCCTGCTTTTTCAGTAAGTCGTGTGATTAACTCGTTCATAATTATTGTTTTAAATTTAGTTACAAATTTTTTTGGGTTTTAAAAAGGAAAGTTGAAGTTGTTATTCAACATTGTTGTTAATGAAGGTAGGATATTGGTTGAGTGGTTGAGAAAAAGTCTGGATACAATCATTCCGTATCGTATCGTTCTACTTTTTCAATACCCGGCAAAGCTAACAATTGATTGCACAATTCATCCAACTCTTCTTTATCGTGTACAAATATTTTTAAATTGCCCATAAAAATTCCATCTTTTGCTTCAATGGTCATGGCCGAAATATTAAATTTCATTTCGCCACTGATTAGGTTGGTAATTTTATGAATGACGCCAACATCGTCGAGGCCCACAATTTTTAAACCGGTCAGAAAAGAAATTTCTTTATTTTTTGCCCACTTCGTTTTTACTACCCTGTGTCCAAAATTCGACATTAAACGAGCAGCGTTTGGGCAATTGGTGCGATGTATTTTTAACCCTTCGCCGGTAGTTACAAAACCAAACACATCGTCGCCTGGTATTGGCTTACAGCAGTTGGCCAGGGTATACATTATCTTATCACTGCTCTCGCCGAAAATAATCAACTCAGCATCTTTTTTATCAAAAGCTCTACCGCCATCAATATCTTTTTTTTCTTCAGTTTCCATCTTTGGCGGCTTAGGCGGAAATAAGCGATCGCCCGAGGCGGTAAACTCTTTTAATTCTTTTAAGTCAATTTTTTTTGTAGCAATTTCATATAACAGGTCTAGCGAAGAATTGAGTTTATAAAATGAAGCCAACTCTTCAATATTATGCTGGGTCATCATGCCGCCAATTGCATCCAGTTTTTTCTGTAAAATATATTTACCGTCTTCTGCAACCTTTCTTTTTTCTTCTTTAAGGGTATCTTTTATTTTCTGTTTGGCTTTGCTGGTTACTACCTGTTTCAGCCATTCCTGGCTGGGCTTTTGCTTAGCACTGGTAATAATTTCTACCTGGTCGCCACTGCGTAATTTATGGCCTATTGGCACCAGTTTATGATTCACCTTTGCACCAATACATTTACTACCCACTGCTGTATGAACACTAAAAGCAAAATCCAATGCGGTGGCACCTACGGGCAGCATTTTTATGTCGCCTTTGGGAGAGTATACATAAATTTCTTCCGCTAAAAATGAAGTCTTAAAATCGTGTAAAAAGTCGAGCGAATTAACATCCGGACCGCTGAGAGCTTCTCGTATCTGGCTAAACCATTGATCAAAACGGTTTTCAACGGTGGCGCCTTCTTTATATTTCCAATGGGCAGCCAATCCTTTTTCCGCAATTTCATTCATCCGTTTGGTACGTATCTGCACCTCCACCCATTTGCCTGACGGCCCCATCACAGTTGTGTGCAAGGCTTCGTAGCCATTGCTTTTAGGATTGCTGAGCCAGTCACGCAATCTTTCGGGCGAAGGGTTGTATTCATCGGTAATCATGCTGTACACTTTCCAGCAATCTTCTTTTTCTTTTTCAGAAGGGGCATCCACTACTATGCGTACAGCAAATAAATCATAAACTTCTTCAAAACTTACTCCCTTTTTCTTCATCTTATTCCAGATGGAATGAATGCTTTTTGGCCGCCCGTGAATTTCAAATTTAAAGTCTGCCTTTTCCAGTTTGTCTTTTAACGGCCTTATAAAATCATTGATAAACCGGGTACGTTCTCTTTTTGTATCCGTTAATTTTTGCGCAATATATTTATAAGTATCTGGCTCAAGGTATTTCATGGCCAGGTCTTCCATCTCTGTTTTAATAGCGTATAAACCCATTCTGTGAGCCAGCGGTGCATATACGTAAACTGTTTCACTGGATATTTTTAATTGTTTCTCCCGCTTCATGCTGTCCATTGTGCGCATGTTGTGAAGGCGGTCACTTAATTTAATTAAAATTACCCGTGGATCATCAGTAAGTGTTAAGAGTATTTTTTTAAAATTTTCGGCTTGCTGGCTGGTGTTGGTGTCCATCACCGTACTTATCTTGGTAAGCCCGTCCACAATTTTAACTATTTCGCTGCCAAATTCCCGCTGAATATCTTCCAGCGTTATATCAGTATCTTCTACTGTATCGTGTAGCAAAGCACAAATGGTACTTCGCACACCGAGTCCTATCTCTTCCACGCAAATTCTTGCCACTGCCAGTGGATGCAGAATATATGGCTCGCCGCTTTTACGGCGCATAGTTTTATGGGCATCCACGGCTATTTCAAAAGCTGTACGCAATAATTCCTTGTCGCCCGGTTTTAACTTGGGTTTAAGCTCTTTTAGTAAACCGCGGTATTGCCGGAGTATTTCTTTCTTCTCTTCGTCTTCGCTGAGTGTATATTTTAAAATTGGGGCCGCTGTTTCCATGTAGTAAAACGAATTTACGAAAAAAGGATTTCTGTTTTAATATTTTGTATAAATCCCTTACTTTTGCACCCCCTAATAAGATGTGGTGTGCCTCAAAAGTAATAAGTAGGCACGAGAGACAGACAAAACAACAGGAATTAATTACCAGATGTGTCGAATCCCGTTAGCTATCGGGAGGCAGACGCACAAGGCAAAGCAAAAGGAAAATTACCGGATGTGGCGAAATTGGCAGACGCACCAGACTTAGGATCTGGCGGAGCAATCCATGTAGGTTCGACCCCTATCATCCGGACTATTTTAAGTTGATAAGTGAGTGGTTGATGAGTTTGCAGCTATTAGCTTACTCTTCCCCCGTTTATCAACTTTTTAATTTTAAACATATCAACTTTTTCAATTATGGCAACGGTAGTTAGAGAGAACATTGACTTGCTGAATGACAAAATCATTGTAAAAATTAGCAAAGAGGATTATTTACCAGGTTTCGAAAAAAAGTTAAAAGAATATAGCAAGACTGCAAATATTCCTGGTTTTAGAAAGGGAATGGTGCCAACAGGCATGATAAAGAAGATGTACGGCCCATCAATATATACCGATGAAGTGCTTAAAACTGTTGAAAAGCAATTGTATAGCTATCTTGATACGGAAAAGCCGGAAATTTTTGCACAGCCCTTGGCCCTTGATGCAGATGTTAGAAAACTGGACTTAAATAACCCTGATGAATACGAGTTTGGTTTTGAAATTGGTTTAAAACCATCTTTCGATATTGCCCCATTGGATAAAGCGAAAACTACGTTGAACAGAGTAGCTGCAACTGACCAAATGGTACAGGAGGAAGTGGACCGAATGCTGGTTAAAGCAGGTAAGATGACTGAACCTGAGTTGGTTGAAACTGAAGATGCGGTCTTAAATATTTTGTTTACAGAATGCGATAAAGACGGCAATATAATTGAAGGGGGAATTGAAAAGGAAAACTCTGTGATAGTAAAGTACCTTAACAACGCTTCGCAAAAAGAGTTTATGGGTAAAAAGGTGGGAGATAATGTTGTGATTCAATTATCAAAAGCATTTGAGAAAGATAAGCTGGAAGCATTTATGCTTGATCTCAGACTTGATAAAGATGATAACGAAGCTGTAAAAAAATATTTTAAATTAACCATTGCAAAAATAGGTTTGGTTGAAAAAAGAGAGATGAACGAAGAATTTTTTAATGAAGTTTTTCCCGGCGCTGCTGTTGCAACCGAAGAAGAATTCAGAAAAAAATTAAAAGAAGAAATTGAGCACTATTGGGAGGGCCAAAGCCGTAACCAGTTGCACGATCAACTATATCATTATTTATTGGACGAAACCAAAATAGCATTTCCTGACAAGTTTTTAAAACGTTGGTTGCAGGTTGGTGGTGAAGCACCAAAAACAGCCGAGGAGGCTGAAACAGAATTTCCTGTTTTTAGCAACCAGTTAAAATGGACTTTAATAAGCGACAAGATTGTAAAAGATAATAAACTGGAAGTTTCGGCCCAGGAACTAAAAGATTCCATGAAGACTGAGGTGATGCGATATTTTGGCTCTATGAGTTTGGGCGATGATACGGGATGGCTGGATAGTTATGTAGAGAGGATGATGAAAGATGAAAAACAGGTGGATGCCAGCTATCGCAGGTTAGTAACTGATAAACTTTTCAATTGGGCGCAAAGCCAGGTAAAACCTACAGAAAAAACGGTTACTGGCGAAGAGTTGACTGCAATGCAGCATAACCATCAACATTAATGACCTCGATTGTCCGCTACGGCGGATTTCAGGAGTATGATATTCGCCGGAGCATCTGCTTCGGCATTTTCTTTTGCGAGCTTCCAAAAAGAAAATCTGCCGAATAAATAAAAAATCTGCATCTATCAAATCATTCATCAAAAAATCATACATCAGACATTCCATCCGCCTTTTTGGCGCAATTTTTTTATAGCATAATATTTGGGTTCATCAATCAACTATATTTGTTACCATAAATAATTATACCAGATGAATTTCGGAAAAGAATTTGAAAAATACGCTGTAAAACACCGGGGCATCAGCAGCAACACATTAGATGGATACATTAAACATAACGTAACCAATCTTACCCCAAACATTATTGAAGAAAGGCCCATGAATGTAGCAGTAATGGACGTTTACAGCCGTCTTATGATGGACAGAATAATCTTTTTGGGTTATCCTGTAACAGACGAGGTAGCTAATATCATTACGGCACAATTCTTATTTTTAGAAAGTACGGACCGTACCAAAGATATTCAGATGTACATTAATTCGCCCGGCGGAAGTGTATACGCAGGTTTGGGCATGTATGATACCATGCAGTTTGTAACGCCGGATATTGCTACTATTTGTACAGGCATTGCCGCAAGTATGGCAGCCGTTTTAATGTGTGCAGGTTCGCCCGGTAAAAGAACTGCCTTAAAGCATAGCCGTATAATGTTGCATCAACCAAGTGCAGGTGCTGGCGTACAGGCAAGTGATATTGAAATAACAGTAAACGAAATCCGTAAAATTAAAAGTGAATTGTACGAAATCATTTCACAACATACCAGCCAGCCTTTCGATAAAGTGGCTCAGGATTGCGAAAGGGATTATTGGATGACCTCAGCCGAAGCTAAGGATTACGGTATTGTGGATGAAGTGCTTACCACTAATCCCCGCAAAGCAAAAAAGGATAAATAATATTTGTTCTGCCGGTTTTAACATTATTATTATTAAACTTCGTTGTGCTATGATAATCCCGGGTACCGGGACTAACTTTTACAGCATTCAAATAAAAAAAGTATTACAAAAATGAATACAATGAATTATTATAACAACAAGCAAATTCGTTTTGATGACGAAGAAGAAACACCAAAAGAATTGCCCGAAAACCCAATGGAAAAAATGGTAAGCGGATGGCAGTTCGACAAAAAATTTATTGAACAACGCAAAATATTTTTATGGGGTGTGGTAGATGACAAAAGTGCCAAAGACATCACCGCAAGATTATTGTACCTGGAAGCAATTAACCCAGGAAAAGAAATAACTTTTTACATCAATAGCCCCGGCGGTGTAGTCACCAGTGGAATGGTAATTTACGATACCATGCAGATGATAAGCTCACCCGTAAGTACAGTTTGTATGGGCATGGCAGCCAGTATGGGTAGTATTTTATTAAGTGGCGGCACAAAGGGCAGGCGTTTTATTTTTCCAAATGGCCAGGTAATGATACACCAGCCAAGCGGCGGAGGACAGGGTGTGAGTGCCGACCTGGAAATTATGGCGGTGCAAATACTTAAAATTAAACAGTTAGGAGCAAAAATTTTAGCCGACAATTGCGGACAGACCTATGAAAAGGTGATGAAGGATTTTGACCGTGATTTTTGGATGGATGCGAAAGAGTCTGTTGGATATGGTATTGTAGACGGCGTAATGGATAAGTTGTAAAGTTATTTTTATATCAGTTTGGCCGGTTTAATCACCGGCCATTTTTATTGGTATAATAGCTGGAATTTATACCAAGTGTATTTTTAATTTAGTCCAATAAAACCCATGGTATAATGCCGATATAACAGATTCATGGTACAATGTAGCGGCAGCGAAATTTGACTATTTAATATGTATAATCGGTATTACCGGTAGCTTTACCCATCAATTTTTTTAGGCACGTCGAATAATTCTCCACCATGGCAGAGATAAGGCAGTTCGTTAACTTTACACAATATGCAATTTGAAGACATCATAAACGCAAAACTAAGTAAGGAAACCGACAGGCCCCTGATGAAGAAGGATGCCTTTCCGGTAAGCGAAGAATTGCAGGCTTACCTCAAGAGATACGGAAGGGATATAAAATTACCTGTTGCCTACAAGGACTTGCTCAATTATCGTTTTGCAACTTCACTAAGAGACAAGAAAGGGAAACTCACCCATTGGGAAACGGCAGTGTACGATTTAAAAGAAATGGAGTACTTAAAAGAAGGATTAATTAAGACATATGCAATTCTTAAAACAGAGGGTAATCTAAACTACATTAAACACCTTGATGTAGAAAGAATAGATTTTTGTGAATTTGGCAATAGTGTTCCTTTCAGGATACGTATAGTTAATAAAATAAATGACAACTACGACCATTATTACATTAAATCAGTAGACGCATCAAGAATTTACGGGTTGGAGCTGGAGCACCTGCTTTCGCCTAATCGCATTACTTTTCTACACCATAAAAACACCCTTGTTGAAGAACATATTCCTGGTATACCCGGCGATATTTTTTTAATGGATTATTTGCATTTACCCGAGACTAATAAAATACGCATTGCCAAAGAATTTGTAAAATTTAACGAACGCTGTTTTGCACGTTTGCTGGGCGATATGCGTAGCTATAATTTCGTGATAGATATTACGCCGGATATTGAAGACTACCAGTATCGCATACGCGC
>JBGSIG010000941.1:0-3312 GCA_041742655.1 Ferruginibacter sp.
AAAGTTGCGGGCACTACTGTTGCCCGGCCCCACACCAAACCAACCTCCATTGGCAATGGCAATTTTTGCCTGGTTTACCTGATACATTTTTTCGTTATCACCTTCTTTACTACCATACATAAATGTTTGAATTCTACCAATCCATGTAGGTACCCTGCCGGTTGCAAACATGGCTGGCAGGTCTTTTGTTTTATGCTCGGTTTTATCGTAGTATTTAACAGCAATGGTTAATAAAAAAATAATAGGAATCATTGCAATAGCGATGGTCATTAAAATATGCTTTGTACTTACACGCCCAATAAACATCAACAATAAACTTGTTGCGCCCACCAATATTGCTGTTGACAAATTAGCCGGCGCTATCAATAAACAGATAATTACCACAGGTATGATGATGGGCAAAAATCCTTTTTTAAAATCTTTGATAACATTTTGTTTGCGGCTCAACTGGCGGCTCATGTACATGAACAGCGCCAGTTTTGCCAGGTCGGATGTTTGAAAAGTTAAATTAATAACCGGCAATTTTATCCACCGACTTCCTTCATTTAACCTGGCACCAAAAAAATAAGTGTATATCAACAGAGGGATGGCGATCATAAATAATATCAGCGCTATCCTGGAATAAATAGTATAGTTTACCCTGTGAGCAAAATAAATAATGAGTACGCCTAAAATGATAAATGCAAATTGTTTAAACAAAAAACTTTCTGTGCTCTTGCTATATTTATATGCCAGCGAACCTGTGCTGCTATACACAACCAGTAAACTCACCAAAGTAAGAATGATCACCAAGGCCCAAATTACCCTGTCACCCTTGGTTTTGCTAACCAGGTTATCACCCATTGTGCTCATATTGGGTGTAAAGAAATCTTTATAGTTTACGTTTTCCGGCATTTGTCTATAAATTTTTTACCGCCTGTTTAAACTGCTTACCCCTGTCTTCATAATTTTTAAAAAGATCAAAACTGGCGCAGGCAGGGCTTAGCAACACCACATCGCCTTTGTTGGCAAAATGGAAAGCTGCCTGTACTGCTTCTTCTGCCGTCGATGTATTCACTATCAGCGAAACGATACTGCCAAACGCCTCATGTATCTTTAGGTTATCAGTACCCATACAAACAATGGCTTTTACTTTTTCTGTCACCATTTCTTTAAGTGTATTGTAATCGTTGCCCTTGTCCACACCTCCTAAAATTAAAATAGTTGGCTTTTCCATACTCTCTAATGCAAACCAGGTACTGTTTACATTTGTGGCCTTGCTGTCATTAATAAACTCCACTCCTTTTATGGTAGCCACAGGCTCCATCCTGTGTTCCAGGCTTTCAAAAGTTTGTAACGCTTCCCTTATTTTTTCTTTTCTAATATCTACTGCTGTTGCAGCAAGACTTGCAGCCATACTATTATATTGATTGTGTTTACCCTTTATCTTAAAATCGTCGATGCTCATCTTCATCTCTTCGCTTTTCCATTTCAGGTGCATTTTTGCATTTGCCAGGTATGCTCCCTGCGGTAGTTCTTTGCTCATGGTGATTGGGTATAAGTTTGATTTAATGGTGTACCTGTTAATATTTTTTACTGTAGTTTCATCATCCAGGTTATAGATGAATACATCTTGTGCCTGCTGATTTTCTACTATACGAAACTTGCTGTCAATATAATTTTGCACATTGTAATCGTACCTGTCTAAATGGTCCTCGGTGATATTTGTAAGCACCGCTACATCGGGCCTAAACGTTTTAATATCATCTAACTGAAAAGAACTAATCTCTGCCACGTACAAAGGCTTTGGATCTTCGGCAACCTGTTTTGCAAATGAGTAACCGATGTTGCCCACCATTGCGCAATCAAGACCGCCCAAATTGCACATGTGATAGATTAAAGCTGTTGTGGTGGTTTTTCCGTTGCTGCCGGTGATTGCAATTATTTTACTATCCCCTTTATGCCTGTATGCAAATTCTATCTCACTAATAATGGGTATTCCTTTTGCTCTTATTTTTTTAACCAGCTCGTTTTTTTCACCAATGCCCGGACTTTTAATAACCTCATCTGCCAACAAAATTTTGTTTTCGGAATGTTGCGCTTCTTCAAAATCTATTTTATTTTTTTCTAAAACAATTCTGTACACTTCTTTGATAGCACCACCATCAGTTACAAATACATCGTATCCCTGGTGCTTAGCCAATAAGGCTGCACCTATGCCGCTTTCGCCTGCGCCAAGTATTACCAATTTTGGCAACTCCTGTGTACTATCCACTTTTATGTTTACAGATGTATTCATTTACAATCACTATCCGCCTGTAGTTATTAACAGGTTTATACTTCTTCATAAAAAGACATTACAGTCAGTTTACTTAAATGGCAATCCGCTGCAGGATTTAAAAATGGTTCTTCAACAGCATAGAATTTAACGGGTTCGTTTCAATTTCTTTATTGCACGAGCGACAAAGACAGGTTCTTCAACAGCATTAAATTTCGCAGACTTTTATGACTGTTTAATTTACTGTCAGATTTTAAAAAAGGTTTTTCAACAGTATAGAACTTAGTGGGCTAATGGTTTCAATAATTTTCATAATTCAGGATGCCTAAAAACGACAGACTTTGGTTGAATATTAATTCATTCAAAGCCTGAGTTTTTCAAAAAATAATTTACCGCATCTTTAATGTTCCTATTGCCACTACCACACTTAGTATTGTTATGATCCAAAAACGAACTGCTATCTTGCTTTCATGATATCCCAATTTTTGATAATGATGATGCAGGGGACTCATTAAAAAAACACGCCTACCCTCACCATATTTTCGCCTGGTATATTTAAACCAACTAACCTGTATTATCACGCTTAAATTTTCTATTAAAAACACAAAACAAAAGAATGGAATTAATAATTCTTTACGAACAATAACAGCCAGTGCCGCAATGATGCCGCCCAATGCCAAACTTCCGGTATCACCCATAAAAACCTGCGCCGGGTAACTGTTGTACCATAAAAAGCCAATACAAGCCCCCACAAATGCAGCAATAAAAATTGACAACTCACCAAGGTTGGGTATATACATTATATTAAGGTATTCCGCCAGTTTTATATTGCCGCTTACATAGGCAAATATGCCGAGGCCAATACCAATCACTGCACTCACACCCGTTGCAAGGCCATCCAATCCATCCGTAATATTGGCACCATTGCTTACAGCCGTTACCATAAATATTACTATGATGATGTAGAGGATATAAGTGTACGACTGCCAGCTTGCCGGTAATAATTTTGCATAATTAAACTCATGAGTTTTTACAAACGGAATAGTAGTAATAGG
>JBGSIG010000942.1:0-3654 GCA_041742655.1 Ferruginibacter sp.
GCATAAAATTGATGGGCAAAATAAAATTGCAGAAGTAGGTTATTGGGTGGCAGAAGAAACACAGGGGAAAGGAATTGTTACTGCATCTTGCAAAAGCCTCATCAATCATGCCTTTCATCAATTACAATTCAACCGGATTGAAATTAAATGTGCTGCGGAAAATGCCAAGAGCCAGAAAATTCCTGAAAGGTTAGGGTTTACATTTGAAGGCGTCATCAGGCAGGGTGAATGGATTGGCAACCGGTTTGTTGACCTTAAACAATATTCATTGCTAAGGGAAGATTTACTATAAAAAATAAAGCCAAATTTCTTCACCGGCATTTCATTGCGCAAACATTGTAGCGCTTAATCAGTAATTTTGTTTCAATACGAAATAAATGGAGATCGCCTCATACATAGATCATACAATATTGAAACCGACTACACTTGTGGCAGATATAGAAACCTTATGTGCCGAGGCAATACATTACAAATTTGCTGCTGTATGTGTGCCGCCTTTGTTTGTAAAAAAAGCTGCCGTCTTGCTATCCGGCACCTCGACAAAAGTGGCAACAGTTATCGGCTTCCCTTTTGGCTACTCGGCCATTGAAGCCAAGCTTGCAGAAACGGTGCTGGCCATTGTAGATGGCGCAGATGAGCTGGACATGGTAATAAATATAAGCGCCCTCAAAAACAACGACTGGCAATTTTTAGCAACAGAAATAAATACCATTTTACCCATAGTAAGAAAAAAGGATAAATCTATTAAGATAATTATTGAAACCGGTTTATTAACCAACGAAGAGATTATTAAATGTTGCGACCTGTATGGTGCTGCAGGCGTTGATTTTTTAAAAACATCTACCGGTTATGCAGAAAAAGGGGCAACCGTGGAAGCGGTGCAATTGCTGCGGAAACACCTTGCAGATAAAATACATATCAAGGCAAGCGGTGGCATAAAAACCTATACTTTTGCCAAACAGCTTATAGATGCCGGCGCTAACAGGCTGGGCTGCAGCAGCAGTGTAAAAATAGTGAACGAAGCCGGCCAGCTTAATTAAACGGAACTGTTTTTGTAAATTGTATATTATGAAAAAAATATTTTTTTTATTGCTGCCTGTGCTTTTTACACTCCAGCTCGAAGCGCAAACATCACCAATAAAGGACACTGCCACTACGGGTAAAATAACCATCTACCAGGACAGCCGGATGGATGCACTGGTAAAAAAAGAAATTGAATCAAACGAAATTTATATGCTTGGGCCAAAACTGGCCAAAGGGTACAGGTTGATGCTGCTAAACACCAATAACAGAAGCGCCGCCATGAATTTGCGGGCACAACTGCTTAAAAGATATCCTGATCAAAAAGTTTATATGAGTTACCAACCTCCGTATATCAAAATAAAATTTGGCAATTTTGCAGACGAAGAAGAAGCAGAAAAATTTAAAAAAGAAATTATCAAAGTGAAAATTGTCACAAACAATATTTATGTGTTGCCTGAAATTGTTGAAACAAAACCTGACAAGGATACACCACAAGAAACTGAATAATTTAACAGGCAGCAAACCCAATAAAATGCTGCTTAATAACCGAAACAAATACTAATCGTGAGTGACACATTACAGCAGCAAATAAAAGAATTGGCAAAACGGTATGCAGATGAATTTATAGAAGTAAGGCACCATTTGCATGCGCATCCTGAATTGAGTTATAAAGAGTTTGAGACTTCTGCCTACATTCAACAAAAACTCACCGAGCTAAATATTCCTTTTGAAGTAAAAGCTACTACTGGTGTAATAGGTTTAATAAAAAGCAAAAATCCTCATAAAAGAGTGGTTGCCCTCAGGGCCGATATAGATGCATTGCCGATAAAGGAAGAAAATGAGGTGCCTTACAAATCTTTGAACGAGGGCATCATGCATGCCTGCGGCCACGATGTACACACCAGTTGCCTGCTGGGCGCCGCAAAAATTTTAAGCAACTTAAAAGACGAATGGGAAGGAACAGTAAAACTTATTTTTCAACCCGGCGAAGAAAGAAACCCAGGCGGCGCAAGTATTTTAATTAAAGAAGGCGTATTAGAAAATCCGGCACCTCAAAATATTTTTGCACTGCATGTACACCCCGGCTTACCCGTGGGTAAACTTAGTTTTAGAGCTGGTATGGTAATGGCCAGTGCCGATGAAATTTACATCACTATCCGTTCAAAAGGTGGCCATGCCGCAGCACCACAAAATACCGCCGACACCATTTTAATAGCATCGCATTTAATTGTGGCTTTGCAACAGGTAGTGAGTCGCAACAATGATCCTTTCAATCCGTCTGTATTGTCCATCACTTCTTTTCATGGCGGCAATACCACCAATGTTATTCCGTCGGAAGTAAAGCTGATGGGCACTTTTAGGGCAATGAACGAAACATGGCGCTTTAAGGCACACGGGCTAATCACAAAAATGGCAACCGAATTAGTACAAGGCATGAGAGCAGAAATTGATATTAAAATTGATGTAGGCTATCCTTTTGTTCTAAACAATCCTGCATTAAATGCCGCTGCCCGAAAAAAAGGTGAAGCCTATGTTGGTAAAGACAATGTAGAAGAAACTGAACTAAGAATGGGTGCCGAAGATTTTGCGTATTACTCTCACCAAATACCAGGCTGCTTTTTCAGGCTTGGTGTTGGCAATGTAGCAAAGGGCATTTCAATCGGTGTACACACACCCACTTTTAATATTGATGAATCGGCCATTGAAATTGGTATGGGTATGATGGCATTTTTAGGTGCTACCGGGGCCGAGTAAACGCAAACTTTATTTAACAAAAAGGATAATGAACCTTAATCAAGTAACCATTCCTGTAATTGATGTTGAAAAATCAATTGAGTTTTATAAAAAATTGGGGCTGATATTAATTGTCGAATCACTTCCGCATTATGCCCGGTTTCAA
This sequence comes from Ferruginibacter sp., assembly GCA_041742655.1. GTDB lineage: Bacteria > Bacteroidota > Bacteroidia > Chitinophagales > Chitinophagaceae > Ferruginibacter. The sequence goes on from JBGSIG010000942.1 coordinate 2,924, forward strand.
TGCCCCGATGGCAATGCCACTTTCTCCCTGCACCATGTTGATCAATTGCCCTCGGGCGAGGGAATCTGGGTTTATTTTGAAATTGAAAAGCTGGATATCTATGTGCAATTGCTTGTTAGCCAGGGTATAATTTTCGAAGAACTCCCTACCGATAAACCTTGGTTATGGCGGGAAGCAAGATTGAAAGATGCCGACAATAACCAGCTCATCCTTTATTTTGCAGGAACCAACCGGACAAACCCGCCGTGGAAAATTGCTTCTCCTTCATTAATATGCTGAAGATTGCTATGCTTTGCAAATCATTTCAGTAACTTGCCACCTTATTAATCAAAACATCTTCTTTTTGTTGCCACCGAACCCCATAACAATAATGCGGCAAAGATTAAAGATTATAATATAGTTTATGTCAAAAGATTCAAGTAAAGAGCAGGCCCTGGAATACCACGCCAAAGGCAGGCCGGGAAAAATTGAAGTTGTACCCACCAAAGAATATAAAACTCAAAGAGACCTTTCATTAGCCTATTCGCCCGGCGTGGCTGTACCCTGCCTGGAAATTGCAGCCAACCCTGAAGATGTTTATAAATACACTGCCAAGGGTAACCTTGTGGGCGTTATCAGCAATGGTACAGCGGTACTCGGCCTCGGTAATATTGGCCCGGAAGCAGGTAAACCAGTGATGGAAGGCAAAGGCGTACTGTTTAAAATTTTTGCAGATATAGACGTTTTCGATA
>JBGSIG010000943.1:0-2933 GCA_041742655.1 Ferruginibacter sp.
CCGACAGGGCGAAAAACAGCCATTTTCGTCAGTTTGAACATATTATCTTTGCAGGGAAGTCAACTTAAAAAATATAACGTCAATAAAAAGAACTGTAATTTAATTAACGATTCATATGGCAGCCAAAACAGACAATTTTCAATCTCCCGATTATTTTAATGTGGATGAATTATTAACGGAAGAACACCGGTTAATAAGGGAAAGTGTACGCAATTATGTGAAGAAAGAAATTTCCCCAATTATCGAAGACTATGCTCAGCGTGCCGAATTTCCGCAACAAATTGTAAAACAATTGGGCGACCTGGGTTGCTTTGGGCCAACAGTGCCGGAACAATACGGCGGTGGCGGATTAGACTACATAAGCTACGGCTTAATGATGCAGGAACTGGAGCGTGGTGATAGCGGCGTAAGAAGTACAGCAAGTGTGCAGGGCAGCCTGGTGATGTTTCCCATTTATCAATATGGCAATGAAGAACAACGCCATAAATATTTACCAAAACTTGCAAGTGGCGAATGGCTCGGGTGTTTTGGGTTAACAGAACCCAACCACGGCAGCGACCCGGCCGGTATGCTAACCAACTTTAAAGATAACGGCGATGAGTACGTGATTTTAAACGGCGCCAAAATGTGGATCAGCAATGCACCCTTTGCGCAGGTAGCAGTGGTGTGGGCAAAAGATGATGCCGGTGAAATTAAAGGCGTTATAGTTGAAAGAGGAATAGAAGGATTTAGCACGCCTACAACCCACGGCAAGTGGAGCCTGCGTGCAAGTGCTACTGGTGAATTGGTTTTTGATAATGTGAAAGTTCCTAAAGAAAATATATTGCCCAATGTGAAAGGATTAAAGGGGCCGCTGGGTTGTTTAACAAAGGCAAGGTATGGCATTGCCTGGGGTGCCATTGGTGCGGCCATGGATTGTTACGACATTGCGTTAAACTATGCCAAAGAACGGGTTCAGTTTGGTAAACCTATTGCAGGGTTTCAGTTGCAACAAAAAAAATTAGCCGAAATGGTGACAGAAATTACCAAGGCACAATTACTAAACTGGCGCCTTGGCGTTTTAATGAACGAAGGAAAAGTGACACCTCAGCAGGTAAGTATGGCCAAAAGAAACGCATGCGAAGTGGCCACCAATATTGCAAGGGATGCCCGCCAAATGCTGGGCGGCATGGGCATTACAGGAGAGTATCCCATTATGCGTCATATGATGAACCTGGAGAGTGTGATTACTTATGAAGGAACACATGATATTCATTTGTTGATTACAGGAATGGATGTTACGGGGTTGAATGCGTTTAAGTAAGCCCCCTGTCTCCGCCGCGGCGGAGGAACTTAGGATGTTTCAGAATAATTAATTAGATAGGAATTTAGTTTTGTGTGTTTATAATTTTTGCCCATCTGTTAATTATTAATTAAGCATCGTTGCGTCGCACACTTGTGCTTTTAGTTCTTTATGGAACGCTTCCTAATTTCGATATTACTTTTATTTTTAGGAAGCCTTATAAAACTTCTGGCTCATGCCGGCGATTGTAAATATTGATAAAACTAACTTATGATAAAAAACATTTCAGTCATCGGCGCCGGAACAATGGGCAATGGCATTGCACATGTGTTTGCACAAAATGGTTTTTCTGTAATCCTCATTGATGTAAATGCTGCTCAGTTAGAAAAAGCGATTGTCACGATTGGGAAAAATTTAGACCGGCAGGTTGCCAAAGCGGCTATTTCGGAAGAAGAAAAAAAAGCAGCGTTAGCAAATATTACCACTGTAACTGATATTGCAACCGGTGTACAAAATGCACAGTTGGTCATTGAAGCTGCCACAGAAAATACTGAACTTAAATTAAAAATATTCAAGCAAATAGATGAAGCTGCGCCTGCTGCCTGCATGCTGGCCACCAATACCTCCTCCATCTCAATAACAAAAATCGCCGCCGTAACAAAGCGGGCCGAACTGGTAATTGGGATGCATTTTATGAACCCTGTGCCTGTAATGAAACTGGTGGAGATAATAAATGGTTATGCAACGGCTAAGGAAGTAACCGACACAATTGTTGAGTTGGCTAAGCAATTGAGTAAAATTCCCTGCGTCGTAAACGACTATCCCGGTTTTATAGCTAACCGCATTTTAATGCCCATGATCAACGAAGCTATCTATAGCTTGTATGAAGGCATCGCCGGTGTGGAGGAAATTGATACGGTAATGAAATTGGGAATGGCCCATCCAATGGGTCCTTTGCAATTAGCCGATTTTATTGGCCTTGATGTGTGCCTGAGTATTTTAAAAGTTTTACAAGATGGGTTTGGGAATCCGAAATATGCGCCTTGCCCACTCCTGGTAAATATGGTTACCGCAGGTAAACTGGGCATCAAAAGTGGCGAGGGATTTTACGCCTATACCCCCGGCATTAAAGAACTGGTAGTGGCAAAAAGGTTTGTGTAATTTTCAGCGGCCCTTTTCTTCCTGGGAAATGAAATAATTTATACATTAGCATTACCAACATTTTTTATTTTTCAAAATCACCTATGATGGGCAAAAAGGAAAAAGTAATCGATGCTTATATTGCTAAATCTGCGGATTTTGCTAAACCCATTTTGAATCACCTGCGTGAACTGGTGCATAAAACCTGCCCCGATGCAGAAGAGAAAATGAAATGGAGTTTCCCTTTTTTTGATTATAAAAGTGAGATGATGTGCAGTATGGCGGCTTTTAAGCAGCATTGTGTTTTTGGTTTTTGGAAAGCTGCTCTTATGAAAGATGCGGTGTTGGTTGAAAATGCAAAATCAGAAGTGTCGATGGGGCACCTTGGAAGAATAACTTCGCTTAAAGATCTTCCCGCCGATAAAAAAATAGTTGCGTGGATAACGGAAGCAATGCAATTAAATGATCAGGGTATTAAACTACCGGCAAAAGCTACATCGGCTGACAAAAA
>JBGSIG010000944.1:0-2980 GCA_041742655.1 Ferruginibacter sp.
TGGGTACCCGTGCCATTTGGCAGGATGGCTGGAAAGCAGTTGCGGTGCATGCACCTTTGACAGATCATGGGCATTTCGACCAGGATAAATGGGAGCTGTATCATACAGACGTTGACCGTTCTGAGTCAAATGACCTGGCTAAAGAAAACCCTGAAAAATTAGAAGCATTAAAGAAACTTTGGGACGAAGAAGCTGATAAAAACCAGGCAAAGCCGCTGGATGACCGCACTACCATTCAACTGATAAACATTGAGCGTCCGACAGAGGAAGAACCAAAAGATATGTATACCTATTATCCTCATACCAGCGCTGTACCGGAAGCGGTAGCAGTAAACATAAGAGGTAAATCGTACAAGATTGTGGCCAATGTGGATATCACGGATGCTAACGCCTCTGGTGTAATTTTTGCACATGGTTCACGCTTTGGCGGACATAGCTTATTTATTAAAGACCATAAATTGTATTACGTCTATAATTTCCTGGGCATTTCGCAACAGCAGCTGGTATCTGCTACACCAATTAAACCGGGCAAATACACATTTGGGGTCAACTTCAGCAAGGAAAAAGCGGGGGAGCACAGCGAGTCTAAAGGCACAGCTACACTTTATATCAACGACAAGGAAGTGGCCAAAAGCCCGATGACAACGCAGGTAGGAAAATTCACGTTAGTCGGAGATGGCTTATGTGTAGGCTTTGATAGTGGCGACCCTGTGAGTAAATTATATAGTTCACCCGGTGAATTTAAAGGAGGCACCATTTATTTTGTAAAAGTTAGCACCGGTAAGGAACAATATGTTGATTTGGAAAGAGAAGCAGCAAGAGCATTCAGCAAAGAGTAAAAGTTAGTTTTGTATATGGGTTGCTTGCTTTTAAAAGCAGGCAACCCTTTTTTTAATTTATTAGACAAACGGATTCAATCATACAAAATGGTGAGTATTTGATTTTGTGTATTTTCAACTCACCTTCTTTTATTACGGGATATTATTAATAGTTAACCGCAGCTTGATTTGTAAATACATAAAAAATAAAAATGCTCTATGCAAATAATCAAACGGAGCAGTTTTATGATCATTCTGCTGATGCTGTTAAGGGGCCCTTGCATACTAGCTCAACAAGTTAAGGTAAAACAACCAAGGGCGGGGGGCACTCTAAAATACCCGAATTCATTCGCAGCTTAAGTGGGTCTGAAAAGTCAGATATAGCATCTTCAAAATCCTGGTTTTACGTATTAACCACAAATGTCCTCGCAAATCATTCTCTATTACTCGCGTTTATTTCACATGAAAAAGTAGAATAAGGATTATCGCCTTATTTTTTATGTGTATTTTTTTCAATGAGTTAAGCTATATTGGTATTTATTAAATTTGTTCATGATAAAAACCCTGGCAGCATTTTTTACACTTTTTTATTGCACAGTGCTATTTTGTTTTAGTGGTTATGCACAATACCAAATAAAACATTTTACCACAGAAAATGGCCTGCCCTCCAATGGCATAAAAGGTTTGCAGTGGGATGAATCTACAGGATTTTTATGGATAGCCACTGAAGCAGGAATGGTAAGGTATAATGGAATGGCCTTTAAAATATTTGATGTAAATACAAATCCTGACCTGGGCTCCAACAGAATTGTATTTGCGTTAAAAGGCAGTGCAGGGAAAATATTTGTAGGCGGGGAAAAGGGAAATTTACTGGCAGTAAAAGAAAATAATCTTACAACACTGCTGATAGGGGAAAATACTGCTCAATATAATTATAGCTATTATAGCGCCATAACCGCTTCTGATACCCTTTTTAAACAGTGCCTTAAAACTCCATGGACAGGGCGAAACTTTGCTTTTTACAATACCACCCTTTTACCGGTTAACGATACCGCTTGTGTGGTATTTTGCGAAGGAAAATTATTTTACTACTCCATTTCAACATTTCAGCCGGTGTTGATGGCAACTGCTCCTGCCAATATTAAAAATGTGTTCAAAATTGGCAATAAATTGTATTGCATCAATACCAGCGGGGTTTTGTTTTTAATGGATGTATACAAGGGTAGCTACAAAGAAGAAATTATTACCGATACTGAAGGCAACAACTTTGTAATACAGCAAAAGAACAGCAACTTATTTTGGCAGGTGGGTATGGAAAATCCGGTTGTGCTTCAGGATAAAAAAGCATGGATAATTGAAGGGGGAAAGAATAATACTATTCAATTAAAGCTAATAGCAGCAGGCATTCCAGAAAATACACTTTTCAAGTTTGCCCAATATAAAAAAGAAGGCAATTATCTATTTTTAGCAAGTGCTTCCAAAGGTTTGTATGTTGTACACCAACACCAGTTAATAACTAAAAAAGCGGCTGCAATTGATATAAACCATATCAACGCTTATTATAGCCAGGTAGAATTGCCTGATGGCAATATTATCACGGATGACGGTATTATTATTGGCGATGCCAGCCCACAAAATAATTACAATATCGGCAATGGATTTTTAAAAAATGTGTATAGCATAGGCGATAGTTTGCTCATCTATTCTTACAAGGATAGCATTTACCGGTATAATAAAAAAACATATAGCAGGCAGTTGATGTTTTCTACACATTTAACAGACAATTTTATAGTGGCATTTTCGAAAAAGGATACCTATTTCGCCAGCCAGCTCGGCATCGGTATTGTGAGGGTAAATGGCGTGATAGATTTCTTAAAAAGATTTGACGAAAAAACGGGCTTTCGTTTGCACCTTTTCAATATGATAGAAGCGAAGCCCGGCAAACTTTTGTTGGCGGGCTGCGAAGGGTTGCTTCAATTTGATATACATACAAAAGCTATTGATACGTTGCTAAAATTACCCTCTGTATGTATCCGCAATTTGTATAAAGAAGGTGATTATATTTTTATTGGTACTTATGGCGGCGGATTTTACATTTTAAAAAACGGTATTCTAAAAGCAATGCCACTAGATTTCAATCAGTATTTAAAATACACACATTG
>JBGSIG010000945.1:0-5508 GCA_041742655.1 Ferruginibacter sp.
GATAATTATGCGCCTGAAGACATTGGGGTGGTTTTTGCCAATGCCAGTGGCAGTTTAGATACAGACATCAAATATTACGAAACAGCAAAAGATATAGCCAGTCCGGCCTTATTTGTATACACATTACCCAATATAGTAATTGGCGAAATTTGCATCCGGCACCAGTTTAAAGGAGAGAATGCTTTTTTTATCAATGAAAAATTTGATACGGAATTTATTGAACAATATGTTAGTAACCTGATTAATAACAATATCTTGCAGGCTAGTATTTGCGGCTGGGTAGAGTTATTAAATGAAGAATATACAGCAGTATTATTTTTGGTAGAAAAAGAAGCTTCCGCCGGACAGGTATTATTTTCAAATGAAAACATTATTAAAATTTATCAGTTAGCAAATGGATAAACTACTATTGGATCTTAAAAAACAGATCATTGCACAATTAAACCTGCAGGATGTACAACCGGAAGATATCGGCGATGACCAACCGTTGTTTGTAGAGGGCCTTGGATTAGATTCAATCGATGCCCTGGAATTGATTGTTCTATTACAACAAAGCTATAAAATCAAATTATCCAACGCCGATGAAGGGCCAAAAGTATTCCGTTCGGTAAAAACAATGGCCGAGTATATAACAGCCCACCAGGCACAGAATGCATAAGTAATGAACGACCCTGTTTTTGTTGCGGGTACTGGAATAATTTCGGCCATTGGCAACAATACTGCCGAATGCCTCGATGCGCTGAAAAACGGCCAGACAGGAATCGGCAACATGCACTACCTAGATTCTGTACACAGTCAAAAAATTCCGGCGGCAGAAGTAAAACTTGGCAATAACGAGCTCGCACAATTAACTGGGCTAGCCAACACAAAAAGCCGCACTGCTTTACTAAGTTTGGTTGCAGCAAAAGAAGCACTCTACAATTCAGGCATAACAAATTTATCTGCTTTGCGAACGGGATTTATTTCTGCAAATTCTGTGGGCGGTATGGATAAAACAGAAAATTTTTTTGCAGAGTTTCTTTCTGATAATAGAAAAGGCCGTTTACGGAATGTGGTAAACCACGAGTGTGGCAGTGTTACAGAACTGGTAGCAGATAAACTGGGTATTAAAGATTATATCACCACCATCAGCACCGCCTGTTCCTCTTCTGCCAATGCTATTTTTTTTGGCGCCAGGCTTATAAAAAATAATATACTAGATGTAGTAGTTGCAGGTGGTACCGATGCCCTCACAAAGTTTACAATTAATGGCTTCAATACTTTAATGATTTTGGATGAACAGTTATGCCAACCATTTGATGAAAATAGACGGGGGCTTAACCTGGGCGAAGGTGCTGGTTATGTGGTGTTGGTTTCAGAAAAGATAGCGGCATCCTTACAACAAAAACCTGCTGTTATTTTAAGCGGTTACTGCAATGCAAATGATGCTTATCATCAAACGGCTTCTTCGCCGGATGGCAATGGTTCTTTTTTAGCCATGAGTGGTGCCTTAAAAAAAAGCGGTTTGCAGCCGGCAGATATTGATTACATCAACCTGCATGGCACCGGTACACAAAATAATGATATTGCAGAAGGCACTGCCATCAAAAGATTATTTACGCCGCATTTTCCAAAAATGAGTTCTACCAAAGCTTTTACGGGGCATACGCTGGGCGCAAGCGGTGGCATAGAAGCAGTGTTCTCAACGCTGGCCATACAGCATGGCATTATTTATCCCAACCTTCGTTTGCAAACACCTATAAAAGAATTGCCGTTTACACCGGAAACAACTTTTATAAAAAATATTCCTGTTAAACATGTGCTTTCCAACTCGTTTGGCTTTGGCGGAAACTGTTCTTCATTAATTTTTTCAAAATATTAAAGGATGTATATACGGGCAACTGGAAATATATCGCCACAAAAAACTTTTGGCCATCTTTCTTTTTTACCGGAAGCAGTTGGGTATGCCGGCAACAGGCTTACATGCATTGAGCCAGATTATAAAGAATTAATTGATGTTAAGCTGATAAGAAGAATGAGCCGCATCATACGCATGGGTGTGGCGGCAGCCATGGAATGTTTGCAGGAAGCCAGCTGTACAATGCCCGATGCCATTGTAACCGGCACGGCTTATGGCTGCATGGAAGACACGGGTTTGTTCCTAACAAAAATGGTTGAATATAAAGAAGAATTATTGACGCCTACCGCTTTTATACAATCTACGCACAACACCATTGGCGCACAAATTGGCCTGCTGCTGCAATGCAATAATTATAACAATGCCTTTGTGCACCGCGGCTTTTCTTTTGAGAGTGCACTGCTGGATGGCATGCTGCTGCTAAAAGAAAGAGAAGCGGCCAATGTATTGGTAGGCGCTATTGATGAAATTACAAATACCAGTCATACCATTTTAAACCGGATGGGTTTGTATAAACAACAATCCATTTCCAGCCTGGATCTTTTTACAGCCAACAAATCAAAAGGAACTATTGCAGGTGAGGGTGCCGCATTTTTTTTATTGGCAAACGACCCTGGTGCTACCGACTATGCAAAACTGGATGGATTAAAAACTTTTTACAAGCCGGAAGGGATAGACGAAATAGAAAAAAATATTGCCGCTTTTTTGTCTGATAATTCCATCGGGTATAATGATATTGATTTAATAATTGCGGGTAAAAACGGAGATGCAAAGGCAGACAAAATATATGACCAGTTACAGCAGGGTATTTTTGCAAACAACTATTTGATCAATTATAAAAACTTATGTGGCGAGTACCCAACCGCTATAGCTTTTGCTGTATGGCTGGCAGCCAATATTATTAAAACGGGTACAATACCCCATGTGTTACAATATACTGGCCCTGAAGAAAAAAAAATGAAACGTATTTTAATATACAATCATTATCTAAGCTTACATCACTCCTTATTATTGATCTCTGCATGCTAAATTTTAGAAATACAAATATCTTTTTTATAGGCTTGCTCATTGTATTAATGGTGGTGCATAACAGCTATGGCCTGCCACTATATACCTACCCTTTATTGCTAATCATTTATTCACTGATACTTTTTTATGGTTGCTATTATGTAGGGTCTAATTTTTTTATAAAAATTATATGTACTGCACATATTACTAAAAAAGAAATTGCCATTAGTTTTGATGATGGGCCTGCCATACACCATACGCCTGAAATATTACAATTACTGCAACAGCATGCTGTTAAAGCCACTTTTTTTTGTATTGGCAAACGTATAGCGGGTAATGAAAATATATTGCAACAAATAAATGCGGATGGTCATATAATAGGTAACCATAGCCATAGTCACCATTTTTGGTTTGATATGTTTTCGTCAAAAAAAATGTTGCATGACCTGCGGTTGATGGATGCAGCAGTAGAAAAAATTACCGGCCTTCAGCCGAAATTATTCAGGCCGCCTTATGGTGTTACCAATCCCAATCTTGCAAACGCCATTACACAAGGTGGGTATACGCCGGTTGGCTGGAGTGTACGATCAATGGACACTGTAATTAAAGATGAAAAAAAATTGCTGCATAAAATAGTCAAGGGTTTACAACCCGGCGCTATTTTTCTTTTTCATGATACCAGCACTACTACCCTGCAGGTGCTTCCAGCCTTTTTAAAAGAAGTTAAAAACCAGGGCTATACAATTATACCTTTAGTTAAATTGTTACATTTGATGCCTTATGCATAAAGTATTTATATCGTTAGTTTTTTTGTTGACAGTTTTTTTTGCAAAAGCGCAATATCCGGGCTATACACCCGTGAGCGACCCGGCAAAATTCAAGGTAGATTTTTCTGTTGCCACCCAAAAAGCCACTTCCATAAAAAGTGATTTTACCCAGGAAAAAAACATGGCCATGCTTTCAGAAAAAATTATTTCTAAAGGTAAATTCTGGTTTAAAAAAGAAAGCCAGGTACGCATGGAATATAGCCAGCCTTACCAGTACCTGATGATATTGAACAAAGACAAGGTGTATGTAAAAGACGGGCAGAAAGAAAATAAAATATCTACCAGCTCAAATAAAATTTTTCAGCAAATCAATAAATTAATGATTGATTGTATGCAGGGAACAGCACTTAACAATCCCGATTTTACCACAAGGGTATTTGAGAATAAAAATATGGCCATGGTTGAATTAACACCGGTAACCAAGGTATTGAAAAAACTTTTTAAATCGATCAATATCGTCGTAGATAAAAAAGATTTTTCTGTCAGCACTATCGACATGATAGAAATTTCCGGTGATAATACCCTAATGCGTTTCATTAATAAAGAACTGAATGTCAGCATCGCGGATTCGTTATTTATTATTAAGTAGTAGCTTACTGTACCTGCTGGCCTGCTCGCCTGCCTACAGGCAAATGCAGCCTGCAACCGGTGATGTGAGTACACTACAAAAATTTAAACCGGCATTTGGTACGGCCTTATATCGTACCAGGGTAGATGTGGTGGGCAATCATTTAAGCGGCTTATTGCTCATAAAAAAAATGCCCGATAGCAGCCTGCGCCTCGTATTTTCAAATGAAATGGGGTTTACATTTTTTGATTTTGAATTTGCCACCAATGGAAATTTTAAAGTGTATTCAGTAGTGAAGCAAATGAATAAAAAAGCAGTATTGAAAACGTTGCGGAAAGATTTTGAATTGATATTAATGCAAAGGTTGGGGAATACGACTACGGCTATACGCAAAAATAATGCATCGATCTATTATGTTTTTCAGCAAACAAAAGGATATAATTATTATATCACTGACAGTACAGGCAATACATTGGTACAAATGGAAAGGGTATCAAAAAAGAAAGCGGTGGTAGAAGCCATCATGAAAGATTATACAAATGGAATACCAGACACCATTGGTATTACACACAAAACATTCAATTTTACCATCGGCTTAAAAAGAATAGAACAATAATGTTACACGGCGATTTTTTTAATATCAGCAATATAAACATCAGGGGTTTTACCGTAAATGCAACGCTGCAAATAAATGCCGGGCATGCAATTTTCGGCGGCCATTTTCCCGGCCAGCCAGTGGTGCCGGGCGTATGTATGATGCAAATGATAAAGGAAATAACAGAGCAGGTGCTTGAAAAAAAAACAAACCTGGTAAAAGCAACCGAAATGAAATTTTTAACCATCATCAATCCGCAGGAAAATAAAAATATTCGGGCCAGTTTGCAATACGCTCTCCCCGGCGATGGAACCATCCCGGTATCTGCAACATTATTTAATGAGGGGGTTACCTATTTTAAATTTAAAGGAATTTTTCAACAGGCATAGCCACCATTTATAACAAGATTAATTTAAAAGCAACGGCCTCCTGAAATATCAGGAGGCTGTTGCATAAAAACCATTTGTATTTTAAAAAGGCATAATACTGAAAAATGGTTGGTAAAATCGTTTGAAAGCTAATACTGTAAAAGATTATAGCGAAGTTTGATGAAACGCATTTCATCAAACTTTTTTTATTTACAGATCATGACAAAAAAAACGATGTTGGGCTT
>JBGSIG010000946.1:0-5084 GCA_041742655.1 Ferruginibacter sp.
TCGCTGTATTCATTTACCGATAATATACAATCCGGAATTGAGTATAAGTACCGGTTAGGGGTAAGCGCAAAATCGGGAAGCAAATGTTATTATGATACAAAATCGATCAAATACCATGACAATACACCTTTTACAATTTACCCCAATCCATCAAAGGGTAAAATATTTGTTTCTATGAATGGCTATGTCGGCCCCGCAAGTTTCACGGTGTTAAATTCCATGGGTAAAATTGTGCTGGTAAAAGAAGGGGCGAGCTTGTTTTCGTCCGTGGAACTGGATATCAGCAAACAGACCGCAGGTATTTATTGGGTGAAAGTAAAAACTTTAGGAGGTATTTCCATTCAAAGTTTTATAGTGTTGTAAAATATAAATGTGCCATATGGGTTTAACCGGCATGAAGGGCCTAGTATTCTAAATGAACCAGCGTAAAAAATTAATGATACTTATTGAATGGTTTACGCCCGGGTACAAAGCTGGTGGACCTATTCAGTCCTGCTTAAATATTGCACTGGCATTAAAAGACGAGTATGATGTTTATGTATTAACAACCGATACAGATCACGGAGAACTTAAACCTTACTACGGTATACAAACCAATAAATGGATAAGCAACGCTGAACTGGGCATAAAGATTTATTACATCAATAAGCAATCCATTTCTTACAGCCAGGTAGCAAATGAAATTAAATCAATAGCGCCTGATTTTATCTACCTCAACTTATTGTTTTCGCCACATTTTGTACTATATCCCTTATGGCTGAAATACAGAAACAAAATAAATGGTTCAGTAGTTTTATGTCCACGCGGCACTTTGTACAATAGTGCGCTTTCATTAAAATGGTATAAAAAAAAGCCGGTGCTTTTATTGTACAAAAAAATGAATATTAAAAGGCATGTAAAATTTCATGCAACCAATAACAGAGAGAAGGGTGCCATCGATCATTTTTTTCCGGGTAGTAATGTACAGGTTGCCAATAATCTTCCGAAGATTAATCAGTCGGCTTTTACAAGCGTTCAAAAAGAAGCGGGTAATATAAGCTGTATATTTATTGCAAGGATAGTGCCCATTAAAAATTTAATGTTTATCTTAAAACTACTCAATAAAATTAGTGCGACGGTAAATTTTACAATTGTTGGTCCGGCAGAGGATGCTCTTTATTGGAACGAATGCAAAAGTAAAATCAAGGAGCTACCGCGAAATATATCGGTTAATTATATAGGGGCCAAAAGCAACGAGCAATTGGGAGAGTTGTTACAGGCTAGTCATCTTTTTATGTTGCCCACCGCCGGAGAAAATTTTGGACATGCTATTTTTGAATCCTTTCTTGCTGGCAGGCCGGTATTGATAAGTGACCAGACACCATGGTTAAATTTAACGCACCATAATGTGGGCTGGGATTTGCCGCTTAATGAACCCAAAGCATTCATTAATGCCATCGAAAAAGCTGCAGCGTGGAATCAGCAGGAATTTGACACGTTTTCAAAAGCCGCATGGCAATACGCCCGTAATTTTTTAGACAATCCTTTGCTCATAAAACCATACCATCAATTATTTTCATGAAGCAGGTAAATAATGCAATGTATAAAACTACCATTGTAATTGGCGCATCAAAATTTAAACAGGTATGCTGGTATTTTACAAATGTGCTGGTGTTAAAAAATTCGTTGCTACCCGGCTCCGGCCTAAGGGTTTTTTTTCTTCGGTTATTTGGTGCAAGGGTAGGTAAGGGTGTAGTAATTAAACCTTGCGTAAATATTAAATTTCCCTGGAAGCTAAGCATCGGCGATGATAGCTGGATTGGCGAAAAGGTATGGATAGACAATCTTGCGGAAGTATCGATAGGGAGTTCGGTGTGTATTTCGCAAGGTGCAATAATTTTGACAGGAAATCACGACTATAAAAAAGCAACGTTCGATTTAATAACTGCGCCAATTTCCATTGAAGATGGAGTCTGGATCGGCGCCTCGGCAATTGTTTGCCCGGGAGTTACCTGCGGAAGCCATTCGGTTTTATCTGTAGCATCCATCGCAAATAAAAACCTGGAGCCGTATGGTATTTATAAAGGCAACCCTGCAATTAAAATTGCGGAGAGGGTTATAGAATAATGCGGCCCCCTCTAACTCCTCCGCCGCGGCGGAGAGGACAAAAATGCAGAGCCCATCGATATTAAAATATTTTTGTTTTTCGAAGAGTCGTTGTGTTGGGCTGATTAAAGAATAAAAAGAAGAGATGGAAGATAAAATGTTTAGTAAAGGGATGAAGTACCGCTCCTTCTCTTTCGGAGAAGGAGATGGAGGATGAGGCCAGAGAGGTGAGGTCAATCCTTCACCTTATTCAACCCCATTAAACTAACCATCCAGTCGGGCAAAGGTTTTTGCGATTTTCTTTTTTTCAAATTAAAATAAATGCCCAGTTTTTTAAGTACCGGCACTTTATGTGTTTCCACCATTTCAATTAAAGTTCCATCCGGGTCTTCTACATAAGCAAATCTGCCACCCGATTCTCCCATATCAAAAGTATCACCACTATCTACCGTAAAATGATACTGATTTTTTTCCAGGTTTGTTTTCAATGCTTTCATGTCACTCACATCAAAACACAGATGAATAAATCCTATATCGCCCCAAAAACGGTTCTCAAAAATCTTCTTAACCTCGCTATCCAACGCCTGAATTAATTCAATCTGCACATCGCCTAATAAGCGGCTGAATGCTGCAGTAAAAGGGTTTTTAAAACCCAGCAATACCCTGCGGTAAGTTTTATTTTTTGCGTCCTCTCCCAGGTCGTCAAATTTGCCTGTTGTGTCATAAACAATATTGTTGATGCCAAATCCATTTTGGTAAAACGCAATAGATGCTTCCATGTTACTCACACCAATTACCACTCCGCAAATTCCCCCCTGCATAAAGGCATCTTTCCTAAACCACGATTCATCTTTCACTACCTGGTATTGATTACCTGCTTCGTCTTTCAATAAAAAAGATAAGGCTCCTGCTGGTTCGCTCTTAGGGCTGGTGCAGGTAACATTTTTACTTATAATGTCATAAGCAGTTTCCACATTGGTCGATTTAAACTTGATGGCATTTATACCGTAATCGCCCCAGTTCATTGAATTGCCTGCTCCCGGCACCCTGCTGGTAAACTGCCATATTTCTGTGCCACCACCGCCATTCATATTCATTGCTAAAATTGCCCTGCGTGCATGAACTTCACCGCCTGTATAAGGAGTCATTAAAGCAGCTTTTGCTTCATCGTCAAATATTTTTACGTTTAAGCCAAAAGTTTTTCTTATCCACGTAAAAGTAGTGGAAGCATCTGCGCATCCAATGCCCACCTGCTGAATTCCTGATATATATGCCATAGATATTTTTTTATTGCCGGAAAGCGGGTGAGCCGTTTTTTTTAATTTGCCGTTTAGACGTTTAGGCGTTTTTTCTATTTAAACATCTTAACGTGTCACCTGCAACAAACTAATTTTTTGTTTTTTATTAAAACGTCTTAACGCGTTAACGGCAAAAATAAACGTCTTGCCGATTTACCGGCTAAATAAAGCGTTTATGATTATTTTAATTTTTTAACAAGTTTGAAGAATACAAAAGGCAGGCATTTTCTTAAAAACACTAAGACCATTTCCTGCTGGGCAACATATACCTTTCGTTTGTTGCGGATAATGCCGTTGATAATCTTTTTTGCACAAGCTTCGGCACTGATGCCTTTTGCCTGCCCTTCATCTAATTGCTGATGAGCGCTGCCATCTGCCTTTAATGCCGAGTAAGAAATATTGGTATAAATGCGGCCCGGCGAAACGGTGGTGAAAAAAATATTTTCTCTTTTATTTTCCAGCATCCACGATTCAAAAAAACCTTCCAGTGCATGCTTTGATGCGGCATAAGCACTTCGTTGCGGAAAGCCAAAAGTACCCACTACGCTGCTTATCAAAACAATATTCGCATGTGCTGATTTAGTCAATAAAGGCCATAAGCTTTTGGTAAGATTGACCTGTGCAAAAAAGTTTACTTCCATAATCTTCCTGTCCACTTCAATAGTAGTCTCTTCTGCCTGCGACCGCTGGCTAATCCCTGCATTATTAATGAGTACATCAATTTTTTGAAATCGTTGTAAAACGGCAGTTGAAAAATCAGCAATGGCAACAGGGGAGGCCATATCAATAAACAAGCACGTGCAGGCTGCGCCTTTTTTCTCACACTCCTGCTGCAATAATTTCAATTCATCAAGCCGCCTGGCAGCTAAAATAAAATGTACATTTTTATCGGCCATTTGTAAAGCCAGCGCCTTGCCGATACCGGATGATGCACCGGTAATTAATATAACTTTATCACTAAAATGCCCCATCGAAACTAAAATTCATTTAAAATTTGCCCGAAGGTATTATTTTCCGGTGATTAAAAGGCGGCTCCCTCCAGCTCCTCCGAAGGGGGAGAGCCAAAATGCAGCGTATATAAATTTTGAAATGTGTTCAAAAATTGTAAAGTCTTCGGGGTTACGTTGATTAAAGAAAAAATGTAGAAATGGAAGACCAAATATTTAGTAAAGAGTTGAAGTGCCGCCTCCTCTTTTGCAGGAGAGGAGGAAGGGTGGTGAGGTAAAATGCGTGCCCCTCTAACTCCTCCGCCGCGGCGGAGAGGACAAAAAGCAGCGTCCTTAAAAATTAAAATGTTTTTGATTATCGAAGAGTCGTCGAGTGATGCTGATTAAAGAAAAAATGCTGAAATGGAAGAACAAATGTTTAGTAAAGAGTTGAAGCACCGCCATCTCTCCTTCGGAGAGGAGGAAGGGAGGAGGGGCTGATTCCACAATAAATTTTGTAAGCCTGAAAAAAGCCGCTATTTTTATAAAGATTGGGTAGTATAAAGCATATTGTGTAAACAGTTTTTAGGGTACCTGTCAGCCCCTGCGCCGTAGTGGAGCGTAGCGAAACGATGGCGCAGGGGCTGACAGGATAATTTTTATTATCTTTAAAACATACACATTATGCAACCAAAAAACACAAAAGAGGATTTATTTCCCAAGGGGTTCTTTAAACAATTTAAGAACAAAGAAAATTTTCAAACCTATTTTAACT
>JBGSIG010000947.1:0-7303 GCA_041742655.1 Ferruginibacter sp.
GCAATATTACTGCACCATACGGAAGACATACATCCGGTAAATGGGGCCCATTAATTGACAACCATTGGGCATGGATGTTAATGGAATTGCCTGCGCTGCTTGTAATGGCTTATTTTTTTATAATAAATTTTTCCTCCAGTTCATCGCCTGTTTTAGTAATGATCGGGCTATTTTGTTTTCATTATTTTAACCGGGTATTTATCTTTCCCTTTCGCCTGCATACAAGGGGTAAAAAAATGCCTGTAGTAATAATGATGTCTGCTATATTTTTTAATTTGTGCGATACTTTTTTACTCGGATATTATTTTACTCATTTTGCCACGCATGATAAAAGCTGGTTAATAGATGGACGCTTTATTGCCGGGGCAATTTTATTTTTAGTCGGGTTATTTATAAACTGGAAAGCAGATGATATATTGATTCATTTACGTAAACCCAATGAAACAGGTTATAAAATACCAAAGGGCTGGTTATTTGAATATGTGAGCTGCCCGAACATGATGGGAGAATTAATTGAGTGGGGTGGCTTTGCACTGCTTTGCTGGAACCTTCCGGCAGTTGCTTTTTTTATTTGGTCTGCTGCTAACCTTGTACCCCGTGCAATGACACATCACCGGTGGTACAAAAATAATTTTTCTGATTATCCGGCCAGCCGAAAAGCCGTCATTCCTTTTATACTGTAAAAAAATAAATTTCTTAAAGAATTGAACGCACGGTTATGTTTTCTAATCTACCGGATAACCGCTACTGTAATTAATATTCCACTATCTGCTCCGTCCATGTAGGTCCTTTTATGTAAAATCTGCCTTCTTTGAAATATACCGGTTCAAAACCTAATTGCGGTGTTTTCTCCCATGCTTCAAATGTTTGGCTATATGGGTAAGGCCGCTTTTCGTACATAAAATAGTGGCAGGAACTCCACAGTTTACCATCGGCTCCTATGAATAATGCGTTATGCCCTGTTTCCTGGTAAGGATCTTCCGTATCCTGAAATTTTAAATGATCGTAGCCACCACCTTTTGCCAACTCTGGCCGGTATCCTTTTTTTCTTGTACCAAAAATGGGATCTTTTGATACGAGTTGCCATGGTCCTAAAGGCGATTTTGATTTTAATAAACCTACCTCATACCCTCTCGTCCAGGTGGAGAAGAACATGAAATAAGTTCCTTCTTTCTTGATCACAAAAGGGCCTTCAATGCCTCCCATCATCCACTCTGGCCAGCCCGGATGTTTTTTATCGAGAAACTTTTCGATAGGTGTAGTAAGCTTACCGGTATTTAAATCAATTTTTGCCTGGAACAATCCGTTACCGCTGCAATAGAAATAGGTTTGCCCATCTTCATCTTCGAATAAAGTTGCATCGTTATTGTATTGTGGCGTAATTGGGCCATTCACCAGTTGGTAAGGGCCGGTAACCTCATCAGAAGAAAACAACCAAACGCTATGCGTTTTCATCCCTTTGGGATCTTCAGCCGTAACCATTCCGCTGTTTACGGTTAGGTAATATTTGTTTTTGATGAAATGAAGTTCCGGCGCCCAGAATCGTCCGTTATACGGACAATCTGCCGGCAGTTTTTTAGCATCAATTAAAAATGAATGTTGTTTCCAGTGAATTAAATCATCCGATTCCAATAAACGCACCCCGGGATTGAATCCTGTCCAAACCGGTTCCGATGTTCCTACACAATACCATTTATTATCAACCTTAATAATAAAATGATCACGCATAGAGACAGCCGTATCACGTGTAACGGGGTTGGTATATCGGAATTCATGCTTCACAATTCCGGGTGTGTCTGTCTGCGGTTTCACCTGTGCAAAACAAATAGAAATTATCAGCGTACAACTAAAAAAGAAAATCATTTTTTTATTCATTGCTAAAAATTTTTATCGTGTGTTACAATTATCTTTTATACATACTTTCATCCATCTTTAAACGTGTTTTTTTGCAGCCGCCATTATCTACAATTATTTTATAAAAAACAACCCCTGCATTTAACGGCCTGATGGTTAAAGTATGCAAACCCTCTGTAGTTTTTGGCAATACAAACTTGTGTTGGTTTACGAAACCATCATTAATATTTTTTGATGGAATACTGATAATAAACTTTCATTAACAGAAGGAATGCCTAATGCAAACTTTATAATTGATGATTCAATACATTTTCTTAATAAATCGATTAAAACAAAGAGGGATGTTTCAACATCCCTCTTTGTTCGTAGTTAGTTGCTACATTTTTAATAGCCGGGATTTTGAGGAAATGGAGGCCCGTCCACTACCCTGTCAATCTGTGATTGTGGGATAGGTCTTAAGATATTAAAATCTTTGATATTTGGTGCAGCCTCAGGATTCCATTCTTGTACCCTTCTTACCAGTGAACGTGTACGTACCAAATCGTGCCATCTTTGCCACTCACCAAACAACTCCCTGGTTCTTTCATCCAGTATAAAGTCTATGGTAACATCCCCAGCAGTGATGGTCATTGCAGCAGCGGCAGCAATATTTTCAGCTGATGTATTTGTTTTTTTGAAAGCAGCCCTTTGCCTGATTACATTAATTAAATCCGCCGCTTTCTGTGTGTTGCCCGCCTTAAAATTAGCTTCAGCACCTATCAGATATACATCCGCAAACCGGTACAATACGCAAGGGCGTGTAGATGGGTCATTAAAGTTTGCACCACGGCTAATGTCCATATACTTTTTCAATGCAGGAAATATGCCATTGTTCCATAAA
This sequence comes from Ferruginibacter sp., assembly GCA_041742655.1. Classification (GTDB taxonomy): domain Bacteria; phylum Bacteroidota; class Bacteroidia; order Chitinophagales; family Chitinophagaceae; genus Ferruginibacter. The sequence goes on from JBGSIG010000947.1 coordinate 2,735, forward strand.
CTCGGCGGAACAACAATGCCTTTAAATGGCCTGGTGCCGATAAACTGCGGAGCACCAGCTACTTCAAAGTCTGGAAGCCACACTGCAGTGTCTACACCTTTAATTGTAGTATAACCAATACCCCTTGAATTATTAGCTGCTGTTGCGGTATTGGTAACAGAAACATTAGAAATATAAACAGTATAAAAGGAATTAGAGAAACGTGTATCAATATTCCTGTTTACAAATGCCTGGCCAAGAAAGTAATCTTTACCGGCATTAGGTCCGGTTTTCCATACATCACTGTTGGGACGCATCCGTATGTAGGGACGACCGTAGTAAGAATCCCTGATCATTCCTGATGTACCGCTGTTTACATAAGCTCCGTTGGCGTCTTTGTAAGCGTTAACGCCACTGTTATTAGGGTAGTTCCAGTTAGTAAACCAGGGCGAAAGGTTTTGTGCTGCACCTCCACTGGCACCACCACCTACGGTATAATATCCATACTTTGCATCAAGGGCATGATCGCTTACGAACATGGTTTCTTTGCCATAATCATTGGCAGGGAGAAAAACATCCCCGTAATCCTGCCAAAGATCATAACCATAATCTGCTTTTTCCGCAATGATCTCGTCACAAAGGGTTGCCGATTTTGTAAAATCTTCTTGCGAATTGGTTAGCCAGCCTCTTGTAAGATATGCCTTAGCCAGTAAGAATTTAGCAATGCCTTTTGTAGCAGGCTTTCCCAGGAAGGGCGTAGTTGGTATATTGGGAAGGTCGGCTGCAGCATCTGTAAAATCCTGGATGATAACTTTATATACCTCAGCCACCGGCTGGCGTGAAGCCGCCTGCGATGCTTCAGTAATGAATTCTGTATGCAAGGGAACATCTCCATAAGTTTGTACCAGGTAGAAGTACCAAAATCCTCTTAGAAATTTAGCCTGCGCCAGGTATTGCTTCCTGGTTGCTTCAGGTACATCAATTGTTTGGCCATATTGAAGTACGCCATTTAATGTATTTATGTCCTGGAATGCAATTCCCCATGCGGAACCAAAATTACTGCCGTTGAGACCATTATAATCGTAGGTGGTGGCCCCGCCGGCGCTCACGCCTTTGAGGAATTCGTCGGTGCCGCTCTGCATTTCAACGATGAACCCTTCTGTACCCCATTGCGACCTGATATCATTATAAACGCCTGCTATACCGCCCAATACGCCCGCCGGAGTATTAAAATAAGATGGAACAATTATAGATTGAGGATGCTCTTCCAATACTTTTGAACAACCTGTAGTTACCGCAACAAGGCAGGCAACCATCAGAAATATATTATTTTTTTTCATTGTGAGATGATTTAAAATTTAAAATTTAGTCCGAATATGAATTGCCTTACCGGTGGGTTGTTAAGGTTAACTACTATTTGGCGGCCCGGAGTTCCTTGCTCACTTGCTCCCTGGGGTGCCAATGTTGAATTTAGTGCATATCCATTTCCTTCTGGATCGATGGCAAGGTTGTCCCTAACCAATGGTGAATAAATTATGAAGGGGTTGGTAGCATTCAGATAAACCCTTGCAGAAGTAGCCCCGATTTTTTTCATCAAAGCACTGGAAAATGTATAACCAATATTAATGCTTCTGCATTTTATGAATGAACCATCGTAATATCCCAATGTAGAACCAAAAAAAGCCACTGCACTACCTGCATCAGGCGCAGGAAATGCATTTGTTGGATTTTCTTCTGTCCAGTAATCTGTCTTCACCTGGTTTACCCGGCTTTGATTAAAGAAAGCAAATCCCCCGGAACCAGTGGAATTACCGGTAAGGTAAGGCACCAGCGCCTGCTGGCCCATTCTTCCATAAATTATAAAATTAGCATCAAAATTTTTATAGGTGAACCGGCTTGTTAAACTACCTTCCCACTTAGGTTGATAATTGCCTAATACCTGTCGGTCGTTGGGATTGATTATGCCATTTCCATCTACATCTTCTACACGAATTTGCCCCGGAAATTGTTTGGGTGATGTTTGCGCAGTTAATTTATCTGCATCACCTGTTTGCCAGATGCCTAATTTCTTATAGTCGTAAATTACGGTAATCGGTTGGCCAACAAACCATCCATTCGCTATATTAGCTTTCTCTTCTGGTGTAGATAGCTGGGTGATTTCCTCACGATTGAAAAAATAAACCAAATCAATGCCCCAGTTAAAGTCCGTCTTCCTGATTATATCATAAGATACCGCAACTTCAAGGCCTTTGCCCTGTGTTGCGCCAAGGTTCTTTAGCGTTTGACCGGCGCCATTACTTTGTGGCAATAAAACATTCAATAATATATCGCTGGTGTTTTGGTGATATACATCAATAGTACCAGTTAGCCTGTTGTTCCAAAAACCAAAGTCAACGCCTATATCTACTTGCTCTGTAGATTGCCAGCCCAGGTTGGGGGCAGGAAGTGTTGTAACTGTATAGCCTAATTGCTGGCCTGCTGTGCTTGTGCCAAAATTGTAGTAACCAGAAGACAATGCACCAAGGGTGCCATACGGGTCAACATTCCTGTTTCCCGCAATACCCCAGCTTGCTCTTAATTTAAGTGCCGATACGAATGAACTCTCTTTTAGGAAACTTTCTTCAACCGCATTCCAGCCTACTCCAATTGAAGGATAATTGAAATATTGATTACCTGGAGACAAAGTAGAAGAACCATCTCTTCTTATTGTGGCTGTAAAAAGATAGCGGTTATCATAACTGTAGTTCACCCTTGCCATATAGGAAAGAAGTCCTGTTTCTGTAAAAAAATTGCCAAAATCATTATTGGCCACCGGCTGCCCCGACGCAAGTGAGAAATTTGAAGTTCCGATATAATCGGCTGGAACGCCCCTGATAGTAAACCGGCTACCTTGTGAATGATTTTGTGTAACCTCAAAAAGACCTGTAGCACTCACACGATGTTTCTCAGCAAATGTTTTGTCATAATACAAAAGATTCTGAATATCATAATCCCAGTATTCTGTATTAACAATCTCTGCGCTTGATGAAGACTGAACAGTTGCTGTATTATAATAGGTGAGCGGCCCAAAGTATCCATTAAAGTTGGATTGACTGTAATTTAAACCGACATTCAGCCTGTATTTCAGGCTAGGCAGAATCGTAACCTCTCCATATAAGCTGTTAAATGTACGGAGTAACCGTGTACGAGACAAAATGGAACCACTTTTCGTCTCAATGGTCAAGGGGTTTACTTGTGCAGCGTCAATTGATCCATCTGCAGGAAACAGGTTAAGCGTGCCATCTTCATTGTAAACGGATGCTAATGGTGTTAATCGTACCAAACCGCCCGGTACTCCACCACCGCCCGGGTTGCTCTGATAAGAAAGTGTGTTTATGGTATTTAAACCAATCTTTACCCGTTTGCCAATTTTTTGGTCGATACTAGCCCTTATGTTAGACCGTTGATAATTCTGGTCGGGTATAATGCCTGTTTCATTTAAATAACCAATGCCCAAAGAGTATTGCGTACTTTCAGTACCGCCCTGTAGTCCTAATTGATGATTTGTTAAAAAACCTGTCTGGTAAATTTGGTCCTGCCAGTCTGTAGAAACTCCTGCGTCAAGTGCTGCCTGTTCTTTTGGTGTAAGAAGGTAGCCCGAAGTACCGGGAGCGTTGCGGTTATACTTGGCCGCATCTGATTTAAACTGTGCATATTCTGTACCATTCATAACATTATACTGACCCATTATCTTAGTAGTACCGAAATAGCCGTCGTAGCTAAATACCGGTTTGCTTACTCTTCCACGTTTGGTGGTAATAAGAATTACCCCGCCGGCACCCCTTGAACCAAATATAGCGGTTGACGAAGCATCCTTCAATATTTCCATAGTGGCAATGTCGTCAGGGTTAATATCGTTTAGCCCACCAAAAGGTATGCCATCCACTACTACCAGTGGGCCGTCAAGCGCATCTGCACTGCTTGAACTGGACGTCAGCGACCTGCTGCCTCTAATCCTTATTTGACCCTGCGTACCGGGAGTAGACCCATTGCTTACAACTGAAACGCCCGCTGCACGGCCTTTTAACTGATTTAATACATTGGCAGAAGGTACTTCCCTTAAGGTAGTTCCAGTAAGTGAAACAATAGCTCCAGTAACATCTTTTTTGCGCTGGGTACCATATCCTACTACTATCACCTCATTAGCAGTATTTTTTAATAAATTCAACGTGACACTAATTGAAGTACGGCTGTTTACCGGTTCTTCAGTTAGGGCAAAACCTACAGATGAAATTATAAGGGTTCCGTTAGAAGGTGCCTGGAATTTAAAAGTACCTGAACTATCGGCGGAAACGCCTGTATTTGATCCTTTCACAACAATGGAAGCGCCCGGAACAGGTTTCCCGGTTTCATTAAGTATGGTACCACTTACCTGCACGGTATTTTGCGCATAAGTAGTAGTGATACAAAAAAAGTGCAGCAGCATAGAGGCAAATGCTACCGAAAGAATTTTCTTCATCCGGAGCCTGCCGGAGTGTAGTAACTTGTTAGGTTTGATGAATGTGAATTGCATAAAATTTGTTTTTAAGATGAAATCAGTAATAGAATTGA
>JBGSIG010000948.1:0-1536 GCA_041742655.1 Ferruginibacter sp.
CAGGCAAACCATTTTGAAACCAGTAAGCTAGAACGGGATAGTTTGGGCATAATGATTTACAATTACAGGCCGTCTTTAAATTATGTTGGAATGGACAGAGTGGAGATAACTTTATATACATCTGATGGATTTAATATTGTACATTCCACCAAATCAATCTTCAGGTTAACTATCTACGACTAATGCCGATTACATACAATTTAGTTCAAAATTGTCTTCGCCTCATTGTACCATTTGTTTAGTACCATACCGAAGAGTCGGGAGCTGTCGGCATAAACCAATGTAAGCTGGCTGCATAAACTTCTTAAAAGCAACTTTCCTGCACGGATGCTCGATACAAAATAAAATACCCGCCTGTATGAGCGGAGACAGGAATTGCAAAAAATAAATTGCAAAAAAATCTGCCACCCTTCCCAGTGTGGCAGATTTTTTTTGTAAAAGTGCATCAATTAAAATCTATAAGCAACCGTGCCAATAAACTGTGTTGGTGGTATTGGGTTGATGCTGTAATTTTCGTGTACGTAATAATTATAGGCATTGAACAAATTACTGACTTTTGCTATTACAGAAAATTTTTGAAAAGTATATCCTGCAGAAATATCCACTGTAGTAAACGCTTCTACCGGTATTAAGCGTGAGTAATTCTGGGCCTGTTGTTTCGTGTTGTTCCAGCCACCAAAACGGTCGCCTACGTAAAAAACAGAAGCTCCAAATTTCAACCCTTTTGCCTTTCCATTTTGAAGGGTGTAGAACACACTTGAATTGGCAGTATTGGCGGGTGTATTTACGAGCCGCTCTCCTTCCACATAATTACCTTTTGCATCTGGAGTATTGGTGTAGCGCATATTATTGTAACTATACCCGGCCAAAACATTTAAACCATTTACCGGGAACCAGCTTATATCTAACTCAACTCCATCACTGGTGGTTTCTCCTACCAGTTCTCTCAACGCTGTGTTGTTGTTGGGCGTAATGCCATCTGCAGCAAATTGTGCCGTTTGTGCCAGGTTGTTATTGATGATTTTGTAGAGCGTGAGGTTTAATGACAATTTACCTTTTAGCAAATCATTTTTGATGCCTATTTCAAACTGGTCTATCATTGACGGCGATAGTGCACCACCATACACATCTGTACCATTGTTTACTGAAAACGAATTGGCATAGCTGGCAAAAACCGACATGGTATTTGTTGGCTTATACACCAAACCTAGCCGGGGCGACAAAGCATTGTCGCTTTTTGAAACACCTTTTGCAATACTGTCTTTTAGTAAATAAGTAGTGGTGGCCGGCAAAGATGTTTGCTGCGACCAGCGCACTCCCAGCAACACATTAAATTTTGAAGAAAGGTTTACCAGGTCCTGCACAAATACGCCGCCCCTGTTGATGGGTGTTTGTACCATGGTAACCTTTGCTGCCAGTGGAATATCTGTTCGTTGAACATATTTATTGGGGTCAAGAATATTTATTTTATCGTAGGTGGTGGGGTTATTAAAAGTATAGTTGGTGGTATAATACCTGTCTGCATCAAATCCTGCA
>JBGSIG010000949.1:0-2378 GCA_041742655.1 Ferruginibacter sp.
GAAAACGCATCTGTAAAACCATACTCTTTCCACAATTTATCGCCCAATACATAATAATAAAATTTTAGTGCTGCCATTGATTCGGCAGGAGTGTAGGGCAAGGAAGATAATGCTGCAGTAGGTGCAATAAAACCCTTATCATTTGTTGGCGAACTGGCAGTATAGCCACCCTGTATATCGCTTGCAGTAAGGCCCCAAACAGAATCGCTGTACCCATAAATATTTAAGGGATTGGCTACACAATAGCTATAGTTAATGAGCGTATGATTTTTTGTTTGTGTGGTATAATTAGCAGAGGGGTCGATAAGATTGTTAGGATTTATTCCCATAAAAGAATAATGTTCAAAAAATAACGGGCCGCCCATTTGCGGGCCTAGCGGTAAAGGATAGCCGTAGTAGGTGTTGCCATTGATATAATCGCTGCCACTTTTAAAACCTTCTGTATATACAACCGGTGGTACCGAATGAGTGGTTGACGAGGATGCGAGTACGTATGTAACAAGCGTTTCGTTCCAGCCACGAATGGGAAGATTTATTTGCCATGCATAATCGGGGCTCCAGTGCCAGTACAAAATATTTTGCCCACCATTTCTAAACCAATCCCATTCCACCCGGTTTGCAATTACGTTAATATCATCTCGAAGATTTATTTCCTCAGCGCTGCTGCCACTAAAATACTGCCGGGCAGTAAGCAGCCCCATCACCAGGTAGCTGGTTTCCACAAGGTCGGCTCCATTGTCAATATTGCTGAAAGGTATTACTGCACCTGTATTTCCATTAAGCCAATGGGGAAAAGCCCCGTGAAATGTCTGGGCCGTATTTTTCAAAAAAGCCACCATCGTTTGCATTCTTGCAAGCCCTTCGGCTTTGGTGATAAAATTTCTGGAGATGCCCGTTACGATAGCCATCGCACCAAAGCCCGACCCGCCGGAAGTTACCAAATCGCCGGAAGTATTTCGTTCTCTTGCAAGGCCACTTACCGGGTGACCAAAATCCCAAAAATATTTAAAGGTTTGCTTTTGCACCAGGTTAAGCAAAGCATCGTCTGAAATAATTGGAAACTTATAAGATGAATCTATTTGCGTAATAAATTTTGAATTGGAAGGAACTTTTAAAGCACCATCATTTATTGACTTTAATGCTACGGAAACATCCAGTGTATACCTGTTTAAAAATTGTAATGGAGCTGCGGGCCTCACTACAATGGTGCTATCGCTATTTTCAAAACTAATATTAACTGCTACCGCAGCAGTTCCATTATTTAAAATTTTTATGGCAGAGGATGCAGTTGTTTTATTCACAGCATTATTGAAAAAAAGTTTAATGGTAGTTGCTGGTTTTATATTACGATAAACAAGAGTGGGCGTAATAACGTAATTATCAATCAACGTTTTATTTAATACCAGCGCAGCAGGTGCCGGTGGCGGTGTTGGGGGCGCAGGGCTGTCTTCTTTTTTGCAGCCTGTTACTGTTACAAAAAATATTATTCCACTAAAAAAAATGTATTTAAAACGATTCATAATCTTCTATAAAAAATCAAATAATATGTTTTTACTCCAAACTGTTTTATCCTGCTTTTTTATACCATCTCAGCGGTTTGTTATTTTTCGCAACAATCAGTAATTTTTTTCCACCCGTATAGTTCAACCATTTGGCATCCCGGTCTTCACCATCCTGCAACGTCAACTTGCCAATGATATTAAAAATATGGCCTGTTTTATTGTATGAAAACAGTGTAGGTGGCAACGCATCGTACCGGCCTTCGTAAGGTATTACACCGTAAAAATTTCCGAGCGCCATAAAACTTTTTGTTGCAGTTGTATCGATGGGTACAAAAGAAAATACCGGCGCCAACTGAATATCGTCGGGCAACAATTTTTTTGTAAAACCGGCTTTGCCTTCGTTGATAAAACAGGCTGAACCTAATTCTTCTGCCTTTAGTTCACGATAATCTTTAAATAGATCGAAGAACATATACTGCACTGTTTTTCCCGCTACTTCACCATAAGTGAGATACGCTTTTCTAAGTAGCGGTACAGCATGCTCCAATTCATCTTTTGCTAAAAAAGTGTACTCTTCTCCATTTACGGTGTAACATAATATTTGTTCAGTAGTATTGTTTTTATCAAAGTCTTTTACATACAATTTTAACGGCCCGGATTTAGCTGCATATAGTTTTGAATTGTGACCCCAATTACCTGCCAGTATATCCATCAAACCATCGCCATTTACATCTGCCAAATAAGTGGTTTGCCACAGGCCGGTTGATTGAGTAATATTATTTTCTGTAAATACTCCCCTGTTATTGATAAAATATTTTACGGGCATCCACTCGCCACAAACTACCAGGTCGGTCCAGCCATCATTATTGATATCAC
>JBGSIG010000950.1:0-2217 GCA_041742655.1 Ferruginibacter sp.
CGGCCCAATGCAGCCCTGACTGCATTGGTATATTTTGTAAAAATTTCATTTCCAGTCCATTTTTTAGGCGCCAGCAGACACAGTAAAATAATAACGCCCACCGAAATGGAAAGCCACTGTTGAAAACCGAATAGGGAAAAACTTTTGCCGGCCAGACCAAAAAGCAATCCAAGAGTACTGTATGTAATTATTCTGCCGGTATTATATAAAAGACTGCCGGTAAATTTTGCAGCATCACTGTTATTGTTTAAGGGCAATGAAAATGCCAGTGGCCCGCACATGCCAATGCAATGAAAGCTGCCCAATAACCCAAGTGAAAGTGCTGTAATAAATAGCGCCGTCATTATATAATTATTTTTTGTTCGTAATAATAATCCACGCCCTCAACCTGCCAGCTTAGTTTTATGTAATGTAAAAGGTTATGAACTGCAGGCGCACTAATTTCGAAACTGCAATTTGTTGTGTTGAATTTATTTTTACTGTCTCTTTTTTCATTGCTCGGGCAATACACTTCTGCCAGGCCTGTAATTTGTTTTCCGGCAAAATCGCTGGGAAGTTCTATAATTAATTGATCTTTGTAAGACTTAATTGAGACCGTATCAGATAATGCAGCGGTTCTTTTTACCTCATCAATTTTTTTTTGAAAAATCAGTTCCTGGGCATAATAATCATCCGTTACCAGCTCGCTGTTTTGCTGAGATGATTTGTAGGCCATAAATGCCATACCACTAACAAACACCACAAATACTAAAACTATTTTATACCCCCAGTTCATAATTAAAAATTTAAATCGTATAAATTTTATCTATTCATTATTACTTATTCCCTATTGCCCATTGCGCATTCGCCTATTCATAAACTTCCGGCCCGATGAACTTCACCGGGATAGTTTTTATTTTTTTATCATTCTCGTACAAACCGATATTGATTTGTGTTTTCCAGCCCTTTACCAAATCCCTGTTGAGCTGTACAAAAAATTGAAGGTTGCTGTAGTCTTCGTGCTTAACAACCATGTTGCCACTTCCCACAATTTTTATTTCTCCGGGAATGCCTTCCAATTTTAATGCAATGGTTATATCCTTATGTGTTTTGTTGGCCAGTTTTATACTGTACAGGTTTTCAATGCGTCCATCGGGTAGTGAATTATAGGCCATGCCCGAGGTGCGCATGAGCGTTGCATCGAGGTCGTTTCTGCTGGCCAATAAAAATACCAGCAACGAAATTAATAGTGCCAACACCCCAGTGTAGGCTTTTATCCTGGGTGTAAATTTTAGTTTCACATTGTTGGCGATACTGTTTTCCGATGCGTATCTTATCAGCCCCAATGGTTTTTCAACACTCGTCATGATGGCATCGCAGGCATCCATGCAGGCAGTACAGTTAATGCATTCTAACTGTGTTCCGTTGCGTATGTCGATGCCAGTTGGGCATACCCTTACGCAGGCATAACAATCCACACAGTCGCCATTTTTTACTTCGGGCACAAATACCTGCTGCAGGCTTTTGCACGAACCGTTGCCTTTACAGTTGGCGCATTTGTCCTCTCCATCTTCGTGGTGGTGTGGTTGTTGTTTTAGTAGTTTTCCTCTAGGCTCACCCCGTAACGGGTCGTAGGCTACTACTATTGAATTTTTATCAAGCAGCACACCCTGCAGCCTTCCGTACGGGCACACCACAATGCACACCTGCTCCCGAAACCACCAATAAACAAAAAAGAAAACGGTTGTAAAAATAAGCAGTGATATCAGTGTAGCAACGTGGGCGGTAGGTTGTGTCATATAGCTTATCAACTGATCCATGCTGATAATGTAGGCTAAAAAGAAATTAGCAATTATAAAAGACATTAGGAAAAACAGGATGAATTTTATCGCCCTTTTTGCAATTTTTTTTGGTTTCCAGGGCATTGCCTGCAATTGCTTTTGCTGGGTAGCATCACCATCTATCCAGTATTCAATTTTTCTAAAAACCATTTCCATAAAAATGGTTTGAGGGCATGCCCAACCGCAGAAAATGCGTCCAAAAACTACTGTGAATAAAATAATAAAAACAATAAAAGTAACCATGCCAATGCCGAAAATGAAGAAATCCTGCGGCCAAAAAATAAGGCCGAATAAAATGAACTTTCTTTCCAGGATATTGATCATTATAAACGGAGCTCCGTTTACCTTAATAAAAGGAATGGTAAAAAATACAACCAGGTAAAAAATGCTAAACCAG
>JBGSIG010000951.1:0-1731 GCA_041742655.1 Ferruginibacter sp.
GTTACCTTTACTTAAAATATCACCCACTATCATTACTGCAATTACAAATGCATATACAAGAAACTGCTGCACATCATGCTGCGCAATTGTATTCACTAATAAGAAAACAGCAAATGCCAGGTAGGGCATAAAAAAACTCAGTATTTTTTTCGTGCCTTTACTAACATCAAAAGCACCAACAGAACCAGTCCAGCGGCCAATCATTAAACTTGCCCAATATAATGAAATGTAGGGTGCAATTTTTTCCGTGGGTACACCAAGGTGTTGCTCCATATAAGCAGGCAGATTGCTTGCTGTTGATACTTCTACACCCACATATACAAAAATCGCAATCATACCCAAAACCAATTGTGGATATTGAAATGCAGATGATCTGGGTGGAATTTTACTAGCTGAATGAGCCTCTTCTTCGGCAACATGGTCGAGGTCTATTTTATTAGGCACTTTAGAAAATTTGATGAATACTGCTACCAATAAAAATGCAACCCCAACAATTAAGTAAGGAACTTTAACGCTTTCAATACTTGCTTCAGTGGCACCTGAAGCAACGCTGCCAAAAATAGCAAAGCTTACAATCAATGGCCCAATGGTGGTTCCAAAATTGTTTACGCCACCTGCCATTGTTAACCGTTGTGAACCATTTTTGGGATTACCCATAATAATGGCGAGCGGGTTGGCTGCAATCTGCTGCAACGAAAAACCAAGGCCAACAATAAATAAGCCGCTAAGCATTAATGTAAACGATGCATTATTAGCAGCCGGGTAAAACAGCAGCGTTCCTATTGCCGAAATAATTAAACCAATAGCAATGCCGTTTTTATATCCTATCTTATTTAATAGATCACTTCCAATAAATTTTGAAATTAAAAAATAAATAATTGAACCAACAGTGTAAGCAACATAAAAAGCAAAAGACACCAATTGGCTTTGTGCCTGTGACAAATGGAAGGCTTCTTTAAATACAGGGATTAAAATATCATTGCTCGCTGCAACAAATCCCCAGAAAAAAAACACCGTTATCAGTGTTCCGAATTGCGACCATTTAGTTTGTTGGCTCATGTTTAAATCGTTAAGTTTTATAAAGAATGTCGAAAGTTAGAATAAATTTTGTTTACTTGAAAAAAAATAAACCGTTTGTGATGTATTAGCATAAAGTACATGTAATACTTTACGCAAAATTTCGAAACAATATTTTTGATCTAAAACGGCGAGAGGCGATGCTTGTGCAGTTAATATCGAAACCAGCAGGTTAACTGATTTTTTTTGAAAGAGCAGTAACGCATTCTCCTATCAACTTTTATATTGAAATATTTTATTTTAATGGATTGCTTGTTCAAAGAGAAAACATCCTTATATTGAACGTGATTTTTAGTAAACCTTAATCAAATGGAAATATTACATGTTAGTGCCGAATGTTATCCCGTAGCAAAAGCAGGAGGATTGGGAGATGTAGTGGGTGCTTTGCCTAAATACCAAAATCAACTGGGTCACATTTCCAAAGTGGTGATGCCAATGTATCGTACAAAATTTTTGTACGAGAATGATTTTGATATTACCCATAAAGGCTCATTTTGGATGGGGCCTATGTGGATAAATTTTACGATCATAAAAGAAAAAACAAACAAGCTAGGGTTCGATCTTTTTTTGGTTGACATCAACGGATTGTTGGACAGGGAAGCTGTATATGGTTACAGCGATGATGTTGAAAGGTTTACGGCTTTTCAGATTGCG
>JBGSIG010000952.1:0-2430 GCA_041742655.1 Ferruginibacter sp.
TCTTGAATTCAGGGTCATTAACACTTAGGCATAACCCTCCTTTTCCAAAATTATGGTTGTAGCATTTTATTGCAGCTGGATCATTATCAATAGCTGCAACAATTTCAACGCCAAGTTCATGGAAGCCCCAATCCAATCCCCCGCATCCGCAAAATAAACTCACTGCTTTTAATTTCATATGCAATCCTTAGCTCCTACGTTTAATTATACAAAGTAATACCATTTTTAATTTTCGCCAATCTTCTTTTCTAACATTGCATACTAATAATGGGTATATCTCTTTAAAAGTTATTTTTTCCTTTATTAATGTGGGATTTTCTAGTCGCCTTCGCAGGCGGCCACAAATAATTAAATGCTAACCCTACAACATAGAAATAGCCACCAACTCAACGCAATCCTCAGATGTGCTATTGAGCAAAATAGAAATGCCAGCCAACTGCCGAAGCTATAACCAAGTGATTGTACCTATTTTTAAAATGCCTGATTTTGCATGCCAATACAATCCTAATTTGAAAGTTAATTTAATCTGACGCTTCGCCGGTTGGTGAAGGACACACAACCGGGGCGTTCGGGATAGCAATCTTATTAAATTCATAAGATAAAGTTCGCAAAAAATGTTTTTCGCTGCCCCTACTAATGCCGCTGCAAACCTGCAACATCCGGTAGATATCGGATTTGACATACGCCCCATCTGCTGACCGCTGTATAGCTTTTTGGATATTTTTCATATTTTTGTTTAAAATGTACAATGATGATACGAAAAGGAAACTTGAGAATATCGTTCGAGGAAGCCTCATTGAAGGGAGCTCAGATCATTGCACAGCAGTCCGCAACTTCTTATGCAGCGGCTTTAGCACAAGTACAACAGTTAAAAGAGATTTCGAAAGTAAACTCCTCGTCAAAAAAGAGCAGGAGTCGGGTTTAAGGAAGTACGCTGACCTTAATAATCTTTGGGTTACAAATTTACCAGATCAATATCTTACCAGGGGCGGAGAAGCGCAGGTATTCCTGGATATTGACAGCAAACATGTTGTAAAAACAAACGATGCTGTGTACTATGCAACCTGGCTGGAGTATTTCAATAGCCTGGTTTTGCATAACCTTATTTTTAAAGATACTTCCTATACCTTCCTTGGATTTATTAATCTGCGTGATGTACTGCATGCAGTTGTGCGGCAGCCATTTATTATTGCCGATGGACAGGCAGCGTTGGATGATATCAAGGCCTTCCTGGAATATAATGGGTTTAAAAATACCCGTCGGCAAGACTATTTTAATAAGGAGTACGGGCTTATCCTGGAAGACATGCACGATGAAAACGTTATTGTAAAATCTGAAAAATTATTTTTTATAGACACTGTTTTTTATACAGTTGCTTAAACCCGGATTAATATTTCACTTCGCCAGGGTTCGTGTCCGCATGAAACATCTACGCTACTATAAAAGTTCCTCAATGGTATGCAGTACAAGAGAGTGACACAATGATGATGCTATGAAAAACAAAAGCCGGAAAATAAATTAAAAACTAAGAATGAAAAATTGAAAACGCCGTAATCCATAACTCATAACCCAGCCGTGGTTCGTGGCACACGAACCAATGACCGCATTCATTCTGTCAGTTTCCCCTTAATTACCAGCCGTGGAACCAAGGCGGGAGAGAAAGACTAAAATATTTTCTTTACACCAACAAACCTTATTACCTGTGCCTTTCCATCATGATACTGTCCCTCGTTTAATGTTGTTTGAATAGTTTGCAGTAGTTCAATTTTTAAACCGCCAAAATCTTCTTTCATCATATCCCCGGTATACAACATTGATACATCTTTAGGCCCGCCGGAATTATTTTGTAGCTGTTTTGGGTTGAAGGCTTCGAGGATTATTTTACCGCCCGGCTTCAGCCAATTGATGGCCTTTTGATGGAGTTGTTTTCTTACCGCCGGCAGCAAGTGAGCATAAATAAATGCCACAACATCTGCACTGCTGTCCGGGTAATTTGCAGTAGCTGCATCATCAATGGCATATTGAATGGACACTCCTTTTTTATCAGCCAATTGCAATGCTTTTATTTTACCCGCTTCGCTTGCATCGAAGGCTTTTACATTCCATCCCTGCGATGCTGCATACGCTGCATTTCTACCCTCCCCTTCGCAGGGCAAAATAATCAAGCCCGGGCTTAAAAGGCCCAGTTGCTCTGCAAAGAACACATTTGGTTCTTCGCCGTATATATATTCTGCAGCACTGTAGCGTTCATTCCAGAAATTACTCATAAAATATTTTTTATTTTTAGTAACCGGTCTCATCCACTTTAACTTTTTCCGTGGTGTCCAAAGCAAAAATATTGCCTAAGCTATTATAATTAAACCAATAATATTACATTTTTGTATTGACCCGCTGCACGACAAATGGCGAGGGATTGATAGCTGCTTAATA
>JBGSIG010000953.1:0-6316 GCA_041742655.1 Ferruginibacter sp.
TATCGGTTATAAATACCTGGCCTGCATTTTCATTACAAACCCAATGTAATAAATTCTGCATTCGCAGGTCGTCGAGTTTTTCAAACACATCATCCAGCAGCAGCACAGGCGCAAAGCCCTTGTTCGATTTCAGCAACTCAAACTCCGCCAGCTTTAAAGCAAAAAGAAGGCTCTTTCTTTGTCCTTGCGAAGCGGTAGTTTTAAACGGTTGACCGTTAAGCTCAATACTTAAGTCATCTTTATGAATGCCGCCATTGCTGCGTTGTAAAATAAAATCTTTTTGCCTGCAGTTATATAATACCGTCATAAAGTAATTGCCATTTAACTGGCTTTCGTACTGCAGGTTCACTATTTCTCCGTTGCCTGCAATTTGGTTATAAAACTGTTGCACCAGTGGAATTAATAACAGCGTAAACGCTTTTCTTTTTAAATAAATAAAGTTACCGGGCTGCAGCAATTGTTCATCCAATACTTCAAGCAGTGTCGTGTCAACCTTTCCTGACTCTGCAAATTTCTTCAAAAGGCTGTTTCGCTGTTGTAATACTTTTGTGTAAGTAATTAAGTTTTGTAAATATTCCTGGTCAATCTGACTTAGCACGGTGTCAACAAATCGCCTGCGTTCTTCGCTACCGCCAACTATCAATTCAATATCATCCGGTGCAATCATCACACACGGAAATTTGCCAATATGCTCAGAAAACTTTGAATAAACTACATCGTTCAATAATATTTCCTTTTTGCCAACGCCTCTAAAAATGCAAACGATCTTAGTGTGTAAATCAATACTACTAATGTTCTTCTTGTTAATATCTTCTCTGCCAATCGCCGAAAGGATAGGAGGGGCCATTCCTTCCAGCCTAAAACCATCGGTAGCAAATTTGCAGTTAAGGCCATCAACTTTTGTAAAATAACTTTTAGTGAAACAGAGGTAATAAATAGCATCCAGCAGATTAGTTTTGCCTTTGCCATTCAGTCCGCAAATGCCAATCACTCTCTCAGTAAAGTCGAAAGAAGAAAAGCCGTAATTCTTAAATTGAGTGATGTTTATTTTTGTGAAGCTTAACATTGTGCCGCAAGATAAATTAAAAAAATACTCTTTCTGCCACCGTTAAAATTACAGTCTACTGCTAGGAAATAGGAAATGGCCGATAAGGCGTTAAGACGTTGAGGCATGAAAGAAATAATATCATCTTGATTTAATTTGAAGTCCCATGGACTCGTTTAAATCTTAGACGGTATTATAGCTTTAGAAAAGAGGATTGGACTGTTGTTATGTCACATTGTTATGAAACAAGTCTTAACACCTTAACGGCAAAACCAGGCACCCTGAATATGTTGCAACAATATCAAAAGCACCCCTTTTAATATAACAGCTATCTTTCATTTATTAAACTGCTATATATACCCACCTGTTCACCAGGTTTTTCAATCTATCCACAAGTGTCAAAAAGCTGTGGGAAACCGCTTCTTTTTCGTTGTTTAATTTATCAATTTCTCCCTTATCTTTGCACCCTAAAATTAATAACCATTGGCTACAAAGTTTTCAAAAGAAACCTACCTGTACTGGTACGAATTAATGCTCTTATTGCGCCGTTTTGAAGAAAAAACAGGGCAATTGTATGGAATGCAGAAAATTCGTGGCTTCTGCCATTTGTATATTGGACAGGAAGCTGTTGCAGCAGGCTGCATGACGGCAACTAATCCGGATGACAAGTTTATTACAGCTTACCGTTGTCATGCCCTCGCAATTGCTAAAGGTGTAACACCTAAAGCTACCATGGCTGAATTGTACGGAAAAGCCACTGGCTGCAGCAAGGGAAAAGGTGGAAGCATGCACATTTTTGGTGTAGATGTTGGCTTTTTTGGTGGTCACGGTATTGTTGGTGCACAGATAGGCACAGGAGCAGGTTTGGCTTTTGCTGAAAAATATAGAGGTACCAATAATGTTGCCATTTGTTTTTTTGGTGATGGTGCTGCACGGCAAGGTATGTTGCATGAAACATTCAATATGGCGATGCTTTGGAAATTGCCCGTAGTGTTTATTTGCGAAAATAATAATTATGCGATGGGTACTTCTGTTGCCCGTACAAGTAATGTACTTGATTTGTATAAGTTGGCAGATGCGTACGATATGCCGGGCGACAGTGTAGATGGCATGAGCCCTGAAGACGTGCATAATGCAGTATTAAGATCTGTAAACCGTGCAAGAGAAAAAGGTGGGCCAACTTTATTGGAGGTAAAAACTTACCGCTATAAAGGGCATAGCATGAGCGATCCTCAAAAATACCGCACAAAAGATGAAGTGGAAGAGTACAAAGAAAAAGATCCGATTGAACATGTTTTAAAGGTATTGCAGGAACAATACAAATTATCAACCGAGGAAATAGAAACCATCAACGACAGAGTAAAAGCGCAGGTAGAAGAAAGTGTTCAGTTTGCTGAAGAGAGCCCCTGGCCTGATGATGATGAACTATTGAAAGACGTTTATATACAACAGGATTATCCTTTTATAACAGATTAATTATTTTTCTAACCGAAGTAAGACAACGATCGGCTGGCGTTGTTCGATTCAATATCTAACCAATTATTCCAGCTAAAAATAAGTTTATAAAATGGCAGAGAAGCAAATGACGGAAGTAAGCCCTGTGGAATCAAACGACATAGTTGAAAGGGCGAAGGGATTTTGGGATAAATTCAGCAAACCTATTATTTATGTTGGCCTTGCTATAATTGTAGCAGGCGGAGGATGGCTGGCATATAAAAATTTAGTAATGGTACCTAACCAGGCGAAAGCAGTTGACCAAATTTTTCCTGCAGAGGAACTGTTCGACCAAATGGCTCAGTCTGGTTTCAATAAAGATTCTATTGGACTGGTGTTAAATGGTGGCAACGGTATTACAGGAGTTTTAAAAATCGCAAGCAATTTTGGTAGTACCCCAACAGGTAACAGAGCTCACTTTATAGCAGGAGCCTGCTACCTGCACAATAAAGATTTTAATAATGCCATTAAGCATTTAAAAGAATTTTCTACCAGCAGCAAACAACCGCAAAGTGCCGCGTATCGTATGCTTGGGGATGCCTATTCAGAAACAAAGCAAAACGACCAGGCATTTGATTATTACAAAAAGGCGGTGAATGTGGCAGACGCCAAAGATGAGTCTACCAGGTTTATTTCACTATCAAGGTTGGCATTATTTTGCGAAGCAACTGGCAAAACAAAAGAAGCTATCACCTACTACCAACAAATTAAAGACGAAATCAGCCCTACATTTTTAAGAGATAACAGGATAGATTTCCAGGTGGATAAATACCTTGCGAGATTGGGTGTTTATAATTAGATACTATGGCAACATCATCAGAAATTTTATATTCTACAGCAGGCATCCAACTACCAAAGGGTGCCTGTGTAGTTATTGTTAGTACCGAGTGGAATGCAGCATCAATCGCCAAACTGGAAGAAGGTTGTAAAAAGGTACTTGAAGAAAATAAAGTGCCATATAAGATAATTACCGTTCCCGGTGCATTTGAAATTTCATTTTGCGTAAAGGCTTATTGGGAGGCACATAAATATAAAGAAGACAAACCTTCTGCCTTTATTGCGCTGGGCTGCGTCATAAAAGGCGATACCCCTCATTTTGATTATGTGTGTAAGGCAGTTACCGAAGGTGTTGTGCAGGTAAATTTATCGTTGCCGGTACCCACTATCTACGGTGTGTTAACGGTAAATAATCAACAACAAATTGACGAAAGAACTGGTGGAATACACGGCCACAAAGGAGAAGAGTCGGCTGTAACTGCCTTGAAAATGATTGCACTGCAAAACGGTTTTAAAGGTACAAACGCAATTGTCTGATTTCCCTGGGCAAATGAATTAATTATTATTGACTTTTTATAAAGTAGATAAAAGTATCTTACCACTATATTTTTTTTGTACTTCAAGAAATGCATCAATGAAAGTTCAGCTTTTTATCCCTTGTTTCGTAGACCAGCTTTATCCGCAGACAGCCTTTAACATGGCAAAGGTTTTAGTGAAGGCAGGTTGCGAAGTTGCGTACAACACTAACCAAACCTGTTGCGGACAGCCGGCTTTTAACGCGGGCTTTTGGGACGAAGCAAGGGAAGTATGCACTAAGTTTTTAAAAGATTTTAATAATGCAGATTACATTGTAGCCCCAAGCGCTAGTTGTGTTGGATTTGTGAGAAATTATTACAGTAAATTATTTGAAAATGCTGCCGTGTTCAATCAGGTTAAAGATTTGAGCAAACGCGTTTATGAGTTTACAGAATTTCTAACGGAAGTATTGAAGATAGAAAATGTAGGTGCGGAGTTAAATATTAAAGCAACCTATCACGATAGCTGTGCCGCATTAAGGGAATGTAAAATAAAAGATGCACCCCGAAAGCTATTGAGCAATGTAAAAGGCTTAGAGCTGTTTGAAATGAAAGACACTGAGACCTGCTGTGGTTTTGGTGGAACATTTGCCGTAAAATTCGAAAACATTTCAATAGCAATGGCTGATCAAAAAGTAACAAATGCCATAGCAACTGGTGCCGATTGCATTATCTCTACTGATTTAAGTTGCCTGATGCACCTGGATGGATATATAAAATCGAAGAACCTTCCTATTAAAACGATGCACATTGCAGATGTGTTGGCCAACTATGGAGATGGGGTAAAAGAATGAACCCTTTGACGGGTATTTTCGTATGTTGAAATAAACATTTTAACATGAAACATGCCATCGCCATCCTCTTGATTTTTTTCTTTTTTCAATCATGTAAAAACCAAACAGCGCCTGTGGTATCTGTAGCATTTGCCGA
The DNA here is from genome assembly GCA_041742655.1 of Ferruginibacter sp. Taxonomy (GTDB): domain Bacteria; phylum Bacteroidota; class Bacteroidia; order Chitinophagales; family Chitinophagaceae; genus Ferruginibacter. Next base: position 4,822 of record JBGSIG010000953.1, read on the forward strand.
TAGTTTACTGAATAATTATAGCGTCCCTAAATCTGTTACCACAAATGAAGCAGACCTGCAGTTCTGGAAAACCCGCATATCACCCAACTCGGCTGATTATACAAATACTTCAAGGTATGCAGCGGCACTTATCAGCCGTTTTCATTTATCCGGCAACATTAAAGATGTAAAACTTTCAGACAGCCTTTTAGAAAAGCTGGTAAATGATTACAATGGCAAAGAAGCAGGCCCTTACTTTTCACTGGCAAGACATTCTATTCTTCAGCATCGTTTTAAGGAAGCTGATTCACTATTGAGCATGGCAAAAAAAATCGGCGTAAAAAAGTATGATTCCGATGCCACATCCTGCGATGTAAATTTTGAATTGGGCAGAGTAGCACTTGCAAAAAGGGATCTAAAAAATATCCAGGCTGATAATGATTTTGGCTACCAGTTTCGTGAAAGTAAAATGAAACATTACGATGGTGAACTTTCTTTATCGATAGCTGCCATGCAAAAGGCCGAACAAAATGCCGGACAAAATGAGCAATTAAAACTTGCCGCCCTTTCAAATTTGGGAGATTTGTACACTCATGCAGGCGACATGAAAAAAGCATATGATTGTTATGTAGAGTGTGTTAATACGAACCCGGCCGACCTGCACAGCATTATGGGCATTGGATGGATTGCATTGGTAAAAGATAAAAACGATTCACTGTCTGAAAAAATATTTCAGTTTGTTTCAACAAAAACTAAATCTCCCGATCCGTTATTTAAATTAATTGCTGTTGCCGAACAAAGAGGTGATAGTACCCTGCAACTGAAGTATGCCAAAGCATTTGAAGAAAAAGTAACCGACAGCTTGTATGGCAATATGTACAATAAATACCTGGTGCTGGTGTATACCGGTATTTTAAACGATGCTCCTAAGGCGGAGGCTATTGCTAAAAATGAGTTAGATAATCGAAGTACACCTCAAACATATGCATGGTATGTATGGAGCTTGCTTTGCAATAATAAAAAAGAGGAAGCGTACAAGGTGTATGAAAAATATGTTTCAGGCAAACCTTTAGAAGGGCTTGAACTTTACTGGATGGGCAAGTTAATGGTATCATTAAACAAAGGGTATAATGCTAAGGAATTTTTTAAAGAAGCAGAAAAAAATAGCTACGATTTAAGTCCCGCTGTTAACGAAGATCTCCAAAAATTATCACAGGAATAATCTTTCAACAAACCACCAGGCAGCCACCAGGCTTATTAGTATCGATAAGGGAATTACGATAGCTTTTCTATAGTAGGCTCTATTTCCAAACCATTTTGCAAGCAAAAAGAAGGCGGCTAATATCACTGTCATTTGCCCTAATTCTACTCCAAGGTTAAACATTAACAGCGAAGTAAAGTAAGCATTTTGTGGAAGCCCCATTTGCCCCAATGCACTTGCGAAGCCCATTCCATGCACAAGCCCAAATAAAAAAACTACCCCAATTCTTGTGGCTTTTAATTTCTGAGAAAAAAT
>JBGSIG010000954.1:0-8579 GCA_041742655.1 Ferruginibacter sp.
CACTAAAAGACCTCTCTGTAAATGTGGGCCTTCGATTGGAAAGTTTTGAGCAAAAACTTAATACTGATACCATAGAGGTAATAAATAATAATACCAACTTGCTGCCATCATTAAATATCCGGTACTCGTTGAATCCAAATATGAGCATTAAATTCGCTTATTCCACTTCTGTAAACCGGCCTGCATTCAGGGAGCTATCCCCCTTCAGTTTTTATGATTTCGATTACCGCTCAGATATACAGGGCAATAGTAATTTAAAAAACTGCACCATCAATAACTATGATCTCAGGTGGGAAACCTATTTTGGAAACAGTGAATTGTTTGCCATAGGGGGATTTTACAAAAACTTCACAAATCCAATCGAGATGGCCTACGTCATCAGGTCAGACGCCCCGCTTTTTACTTTCGTAAATTCACCGGGGGCACAGGTGGCGGGCATTGAACTGGAATTTAAAAAACTTATCAGTAATAACAAGTCCAGTTTGTTCAATAAAATGTTTATCAATCTAAACTTGGCATATATTTCTAGTGTCATCGACCTGGGTGAAACCACCAACGAAGCCGCAGCCAACAGGGCCTTACAGGGACAAGCTCCCTACATCATAAATTTTAGCCTCAATTACTTAGACCCAAAAGCCGGTGTGTCTGCAGAATTAAGATATAATGTAGCGGGGCCAAGGCTTTTTTCAACCGGAGATGGACAGGAAACATTTCCATGGTACGAAGTTCCAAGGCAAATGATAGACTTCAATGTTTCGAAAAAGATAAGCAAAAAAGTTGCTCTAAGCGTTGGGGTTATAAATCTTTTAGATGCAGCACAAAAAATTGTGGAAGATGCAAATCTTGATCAGAAGCTAAATAACGCAAGCAGTGACCGGGTGATTCAAATTGGGTACGCTGGCCAGCGAATTTTTGCTGCGCTAACCTGGTCACTTAGATAGCCACATGGTTAATTTAAAAATTATTTAAAAAGAATTAAAATGAAAATTTATAACAAACAACTGCATCGCACAGTACCAATAATACTACTTTCCATCATACTCGTAAACTGCCATAAAATTGATCTCATTAAACCTCCAACAGATGGCGGCGCTTCCGCCAGCTTTACTGGAAGAGGAAGCTTCAAAAGTATGCTGATGTTGGAAAACAGGATACTTTCTTCCAACGTACTTCCGGATGAGCAGGATAGCTGGATAATCGGTAGTGATCCAACAGTCTATTACAGGTCATCAACTTTTGGTAAACCCGAAACAAACATTAGCGTTGATTTGCCATATTTGAAGTCTGATGCAATCCCCGGATTAATCCTTCAACCTGTTTCTCAAGGCATGAAGACCGTTGATTACCCGGGTGCTTTTGGTACAACCGCAGATGCCGGATGGCATGTGGGTTCAAATTGGTTTAGATTAAACCCATATGACAACGATTACGGAGACCCCGCAGGTGCTATACCTGTAAGCGGTGAAATAAATGCGGATATAACCTGGGTAAGTACGAACAGATACTTAATTGTAGGACAGGTTTTTGTAAATAGTGGCTATACCTTGACCATAGAACCAGGCACGGTAATATATGGTTCGGGCTCACCCAATGCGGGGGTATTAGTTATCAACCGTGGTGCAAAAATTATCGCCAGAGGCACACCAGATTTACCCATAGTATTTACGTCGATGAAAAGTGGAAAAAACCGAAATCGCGGCGACTGGGGCGGGTTGGTGCTTTGTGGCAAGGCTCCCAATAATAAGGGAGATAATGTAATTGTTGAAGGAATAACCAGTGGCTCAAACGGAGATGGCGGAAAATTTGGTGGCACTGACCCAAATGATAATTCAGGGGAGCTGTCGTTTTGCAGATTTGAATTTGGTGGCATTGCCATCGGGCCGGGGAATGAAGTAAACGGGGTAACTTTTGGCAGTATAGGATCAGCGACTGTGTTGCATAATATCATAGTTTCCGACCAGGGCGATGATGGAATGGAGTGGTTCGGAGGAACGGTCAATTGCTCATACTTTGCAAGCTATGATGTACTTGATGACGATTGTGATGTAGATCAGGGTTACTCCGGTTTAATTCAATTTGCCTATTTTTTACGGAACGCCTACGCGGCTGATGTAAGCCTTAGTGGAAGTATTGAGGCTTCTTCTTCCAAAACAACAGGTTCACAACCCATTACCACCTGCCAGTTTGCCAACGTAACTACGGTTGGCCCTATATGGCTGGTGGGCAATGTTGGCTTTGACCCTAATTCTCAAGGTGGTGTGCGGGTCAATAACGATGCATATACCCAAATTTACAATAGTGTAATTATTGGCTGGCCTACCGGCGCAATGAATAATTAAACATTAAATTCTATTTCAAAAATATTTCCTTTTTCTAATTCCAAATTTATTAATTATCATGCACTATATATTAACCATTTTCAATCTCCCTTTTATAGGGGAGGTCAATCTTCCCACGGGCATATTTATTATTTTTTTAGTTTGTATACTTTTCGTAGTGGCTTTCGAGTTTGTAAATGGATTTCATGATACTGCCAATGCTGTGGCAACAGTTATTTACACAAAAGCAATGAAGCCGATGGTTGCGGTTCCATGGTCAGGGGTTTTCAATTTTTTGGGAGTTTTTACGGGAGGAGTAGCCGTTGCCATGGGAATCTTGAAACTGGTTCCGCTTTATGAGTTGACGGTACTTCCTGTTCAGGTAGGTGCATGTATGGTTTTGGCTATTCTCATTGCTTCGATTATCTGGAACCTGGGCACCTGGTATTTTGGCATTCCCTGTTCAAGTTCTCACACATTGATTGGCGCCATGATCGGGGCTAGTTTGGCTTTTACTTATTATTACGGCGGAAGCGGAGTGAATTGGCATAAAGCCACCGAAATTGGGCTTTCTCTTATATTATCTCCTTTATTCGGATTTGGAGCAGCAATATTATTGATGTATTTTTTAAAAAATGTCATCAAGGCTAAATCGTTATTTCACATTCCCGAAGGGGAAGACAGGCCTCCTTTTTTCATAAGACTCTTATTAATCACTACCTGTACGCTTGTAAGTTTTTTTCACGGAAGTAACGATGGTCAAAAAGGTGTTGGGCTTTTGATGTTAGTGCTAATTTCATTTCTGCCAGCCCAATTTGTAATGAATAATAACGTCCCTAAAAGTAAAATGCAGGAGTTAATGCAAAATGGCCGGCAAACACTCCAGCGAATTAAAATTAGTAATCCCAACGGTAGCGGTCCCATTGATTCAGCTATTACGCTAATCAGTCAAATGGAAAACCACCTGAGTATTCACGATACTTCTAAAACCAATGAAACCAGCGAAATATTCAAAACCAGGAAGTTAACTCAAGCTACTTCTGCACAGTTATTAGTTGTAGCAACAAATCAAGGGTTGAATCTTAGTGAAGAAAATAAAAAAGAAATAACTTACATATCAAAAAATATTGGAGATATAACGGATTATGCTCCTATTTGGGTAATTTCTATTATCTCCCTTTCGCTTGGTTTAGGTACGATGATTGGATGGAAAAGAATTGTTCTAACAATAGGCGAAAAAATAGGTAAGGAGCATTTGAATTACGCCCAGGGCGCAACCGCTGAGATTATTGCAGCTGGTACGATTGGTTTAAGCACTGGTTTCGGGTTACCTGTAAGTACAACACATGTATTATCAAGTGGAATTGCCGGAGCTATGGTTGCTTCCAACGGAACAAAAAATTTAAATAATGCAACACTAAAAAATATTGCCATGGCGTGGATATTGACACTTCCGGCTTCCATTATTTTATCAATGATTTTGTTTGCTGTGTTTCACTTATTTGTTTAATTGACTAAAAAATATTTTCGAGCAATTTTAAAACATCTTCAGAATGAAAAAAATACTGGTAGCATCAGATTTTTCAACTTGCGCAGGTAATGCAATGGAATATGCATTGCAGTTAGCTAAAATTTTAAATGTGGAGGTTTGCGCAATCCACGCTATTGGCAATATGGAGGGTGTTTTGAATAATACCTATAATGCCATTTATATAGAAGACTATTATAATAATAAAAGACAGGCATTGACCGCATGGGCCCAGGAATTTACAAAAAGCGATGATTTAAAGAATGTGCTGGTTTCAACAATCTGTGACGTTGGTTCAGTGAGCAGCGTGTTAACTAAATATCTTCGTGAAAATGAAGTTGAACTGATAGTGATGGGTACAATGGGTAGTACAGGAATAACAGGATTATTTGGAAGCAATACGAGTATTATGGTGGAAAATACCAAAACACCCATTTTGCTGATTCCTTTGGAAAGCAAGTTTACTGTAAACCCCGTTATAACTTTAGCAACTGATTTTGACTGTGATTTGTCATCCGAGGATGTGGTAGCCCTAAATGAACTGACAAAAGCATTTGAATCTAAACAACTAACAGTATTAAATGTAATCGAGGGGCCTGATTGGAAGAAGAATGATAAGGGCGAAATGATTTTCAAAAATTTACTAGCCACTATAGAGCTGGATTTCAAATATATTAAGGAGAGTAATCCGCTGGAAGGCATCATGAATTTTGTGGTAAGCAATCAGACAGATATACTCTGTGTAGTGAAACATCACCATAATTTAGTGTACAGAATTTTCAACAAAAGCACAGTAAATAAGGTTATGAACCGGTCCATAAAGGCAGTTCTTGTATTGCATGAATAAGTCATTCTATTCAAGTTCAAAAAGATGTCCAACTCCATAAAAGAGTGCGAACCCTATTTGGCGGATACGCTTAAGGTAACCTCAAATTAAAGCCAGTCTTCATTTTGGACTTGACTAGGCCTGATGACGATAATCGGTTGTTATTTTCTTTTTTACGAGACGCCAACACGAATAAAACATGAAGCAAATTTTCTATTGGTTATTAGTTTGTATGTTTTCCTATTCGCTGGAAAATAAACAAGTAAAATAATGGGTTCATGGTATTTGGGAGAACTTATCGAATACAACACATGCGAGAACATTTTTAAAAACCTCAAAAGAAATTAACCAAAAACTATATTGGCGGGCATTTGGGCGAAGGATATCATTAAATGCTTTTAAAACAAACAGGTTAGGCTATCAAAATAATTTAGAAAAAATAATGTTTATAATTTCCACTGCAATTAACGCAATCACAATCAGCTCAAGTGTACTGCTGTGAGAATGTTGATTGATGTCTTTGAGTATCTCAAGGTTTTCCCTTACAGTACTTAAACTATCCTGCAGGCTGCTATGCCGTAGTTTAATATCCAGTTCCCTGCTTAGGTCAGTATTGATCACGTTTAAGTGTTCATCGTTCCAGGTAAGATTGGGACTGTCAAAAATGTATATGTTCTGCGTAATTTTATTTTTAAGGTTCAGCAATCTTCCAATATATTTTAAAAGCCTTTTTCCTTTAATGGAAAATTTTCCCTTCTCTTCCAGTTCGAGGCTAAACTGGTAGGTTTGGCTAAGTAAAATATTTGACTGTTCAATATAATAATCAAGTGCAACAGATTGTGCTATATTGAGCATAATTATTTTTGCTATATCTATACTGAGTTCTTTAATAATGAGCCTGTCGAAAATTACTTTGTAAGAAGCGTTTGGATCTATTTCCACATCAAAGTTTTCACGCTTCAATTCAGCACTGTCAAGGTTTAAAATTTTTCGTACAGCATTAATGATATTTGTTTGCCCGCTATTATCAACCCCAAAAAAAACTATACTGCCATAATCGAATATGCCAATAAAAGAATCATCACCTGCATCGTACATCAACTCCGTAGGGTCTGCATAAATGCAATTGTAGGCAAGATTATTTTTCAATTCCCTCAAATCGAGCCTATCGCCAAGGTGATATCCTGTAACTGTTTTTTTCATTATTTACCCATAAAAATAATATACAAATATGGCAATAGCTAAATTAATAAAAACACAATGGCCATTTCAATTAAATAAAAATACGGTTTTGCATACCTGCAAAGAACAAAAAATATTAAGATTGCTACTGCTGATTGGCTTGTTGTGTAATAATTTTCGCCCTTCTAAAAAAGGGTCACCGTACAATTAAATATATGCATTCCATTTAAGGATTTTATAAAAAAAAGAATGCATATGAAAACTTAACATTGAAAAACCAAATCTTATATTAATTTTACATTATCATTTTACAAAAAACACCTAATAATGCCATCAAAGAAAATAGCCATTAAAGAAAAATCGGTTGATAAGGAAACGATGTTAAAAACAGTTGTTTCCCATTTGCAAAATGCATTACCTGGATTGAAAGAATACTTTGGCGATAAGAAATTTGAAAAAAGAATTAATAAAGCAGCCAAAATTTTAGTTGATGGAATTAAACAAACTCCCATCAAAAAATCTATTCCATCTATTAAAAAAGTAAATACTGCCAAGAAAAAAACTGCCAGTATTATAGCCAAAAAATAGTGTTGGATAATTTTATTTAATGAACAAAAATGGCCTTATGCCATATAATTTTTTATTATCTTCCAGAAAAACCTGAGGCCAGTTAATGAAGCTATATTAAACGCTATAATTAACTGGCCATAATCATTCAACTTAAGCGCTGCCAACTGCACATTTTCGTAGTATTATGTTTGCAAAATTGGCAATTACTTGACTTTTAAACAAACTCAATCTTTATCGCTCATTAATTTTCCAATTAAACCCTAATTGTGCATAATAAGGTATCAGAGGAGTAGTTTTAAAATCCTGTGTAAGTACTTTGCCAATTTTTAATGTAATATCACTTTGTTTAAATGATAGCCCTGTTTGTAACCCATAATAAAAATTACCACCAGTTGCTGGCTCGTACCACCCATCTTGCACCTCAGGATACATTTCTTTAAAGCTATTTGAATGTTTAAACTGTGTAGTAATAGCTTTGTCGAACCCAACTTCGCCAGCTAAAAACCACTTTGGTTTGTAGTATCCAACAATTCCAGCCAGATCAGTTCCGAAATTTAATAAGGAAACGAGTGGGTTTTCATAACGCCTCAATACGCCATAAAAATTTGCGCTGAAATGAAAACTGCGAATCTTATACAAGACTATTTGTCCCCCTATTCTAATTTTAAAATCGTCAAATAAGTTTTCACCAGATGGGAAGGAATATCCTGCAAGTAGTACAATGGGCATTTTTGTTTTAAGTTGATACCCATAGGCAGCTCCAAATACTACCCCAAATTCGGATGCTGCGTTTATATTTACAATATGTTTTTGTTCAGTTTTTAAACTGGCCCAATTTAGACTTTGAGAAATGCTCCGAATACTACCACATAATGAAATGGCAATAAATAAAACCACTTTTATCTTTTTCATTTTTCAATTATTTTAATGAGTTCAGGTAAGTTAACACTACAGGGTAAACGTTATTCCATTTGAAATATATCATTTCGTGCCCGGTTCCTTTTATTTCAGCAATTTGGTTATTTTGGAAATATTTAGCCTCTTTTTGTGCAAATTGTAAACCATAAGCTAAATTTAGTTCCCCGTATAAGAATAAAACCTTTGTTTCATATTGATGCAGGTTTGTTGTAAAGTCAAAACCTTCGTTTTCTGCGATTTTTACAAAACTATTAAGTACTACTGCCCCTACTCTCCAAAATGGAGAAGGGCCTTCTATCCCTTCAACATTGCCTTTGGCGTAAGAAAAACTTGAAGAAATACCAAATTTGTAATCGAGTATCTCGTGTTGATTTTCTTTGCCTGTTAAAAATTGATCTGTATATAATATATCGTTAGTAGGTTCGGAAAACAAAGCTAATTTTCGGCTCATTTCACCGTATTCATCCAGTAATTCTTTTGTAAAACCTCCGGCTTCTGCGAAAATTGCACCATCTATTTGAGCAGGATAAGCATTGATATACGCTGCCGTTAACATGGCACCCCAGGAATGTCCGAATAGGAAAATTTTTTGTTTAGGAGAAGTTCGGTAATACTGTATAATTGCAGTAAGGTCATCAAGCATCAGTTGCACAGAGTAGCTGCCATAATCTTGCCGCTTTGATAATCCTGAGCCTCTCTGATCATAAAAAACTACATAATACCCATTATCAGCTAATTGCTTCACATTAAGCCCGTTGCCATAATCAGAACCAGGGCCACCATGCAAAAATACAATCATGGCGCTATCGGGATTCCCAAATGTTTCTGCATGAAGAAGTGTTCCATTTATTGAAATGGATGGCAATAAGGGGTTTTGGTCAACGGTTTTAGGAACTAAACTTCCTGGATCAGTGATGTTCCTTTCTTTCTTGCATCCTAAAAAAAAGATTGTTGTAAAAATGGCTGTTGCCAAATAAAATACTTTCATTTTCATTGCATTATTTTTTAATTTTTGCAAAGATGAACGAAAGTAAAGTGCTGGTCGCCCCAACTTGTAAGGTGGCACCATGATTTTTCAATAATAAAGGAAGGAATAATACAGGTTTGCGAATTGCTATGTAATTTGAATCTTTCCCTGAAATATGAACCGATGCAAATCTTAGCCGACGGAGATATTTACTTGCTTCAAATATTCTGTTGGAGATACCCCTGTTACTTTTTTAAAGTTTCGGTTGAA
>JBGSIG010000955.1:0-5296 GCA_041742655.1 Ferruginibacter sp.
CGGCTTATTTCTTCAACAGAAACCCGGCGTATGCCATGCTGCCAGAATAACTGCTTTGCCGAATAAAGTATTTTGGATGAAGCCATTTTCGGTTAAATTTAAAGCTTAAACTAATATTTTGAAATGCTACAAAAATAGTATAATTTTACTAAATTAGTAACATTTCTTTTAAAATATATTACAATGAAAAATACATCTTCTATTATTGCTCGTGGCGTGGGTATTTCAATAATAAAAATGAAGTAGCTGAAAAAGTTTTTGACGACGTGATGCAGCAAAATATACAGCAGTATAACGATATCATGAAGCAACAGGTGCCATTTCCGCAGCGGATAATACGGGTTGTAGAACTTAACTATAATGGTTCTAAGAATATGAGCGTTGAATTTCTAAAAGACGTATACAATGATAAGTCTGGGTTGGCAAAGAAGCTTGCGGCAGCGCAACAAGACAGTCGCGAAGTTTTTAAGAAAGACCTTAAGGCCGCACAGAGAAAGGGATGGATAAGAAAAGATTATAAAATAGAATTTATAATGTACATGTTGAATAGCCTTAACGAAAAAATAATGGATGAAAAGTTTGTAAGCATGTTTAAAGATGTGCAAGATGCCATTATGGAATCTACCAATTTCTTTTTCTACGGGCTAATGGCAAAAGAAGATGAAAGGGAATGAACCGGATTGGCCTTGATATAGTGATAAGGTTGACGGTATCATTTGTATTGGTAAATTGAATAGCAGAGAAAGCAATTTCAGCCCGATAACAAAAAACGTTAGTTTCCTTCCATTAAAATTTATCCGTAAATTTACCTTGGTTTGTGGGCATAATATATCCTGATTATTAAATTCAATATAATAGCATGACAAATGCATCAAAACTACCGGCACCAAAACCAACAGTTAACACAAGTGCTGCTTCGGATGAATTTGAAACTAAAGTGTTTGCAAAATCGGATTCGCCAAAATCGGTAAAGGACACTATTAAGTTGGTTTTAAATCTTTTTATCAATTTTTTTAGTTAATTAGCCGGTCAATAATTCAGGGTAAAACGGATTTGCAAAATTTCGTTCCTGTTTGCTTCCTGATCATGTGCCAGCAGTTAATACTAACCGGGCGGCAGCAGATTGTATAAAAACTCAACACTTGTAACTAACAACCTGTATTAAACTATGGCAAAAAATAAGACCATTGAAACGGACGAAAGCGTTGCAGGCTTTATAAAAAACATCAAGGATGACAAAAGGCGTGCTGATTTTTCCGCAATAACGGCTGTTATGGCCAAGGCTACATCACTTGAACCAAAAATGTGGGGAACAGCGATTGTGGGCTTTGGAAGCTATCATTACAAATACGAAAGCGGACGTGAAGGAGACGCTCCGCTCACCGGGCTTGCATCGAGGGCTAATTCCATTACTTTATACCTAGGCTCCCACTTCGACAAAAGGGAAGCACTGCTATCCAAATTTGGCAAACATAAAGTGAGTGGCGGCTGCATTCATGTTCAAAAACTGGAGCACATTGACACCACTATATTAGCCCAAATGGTAAAAAATTCCGTTGCATACACAAAGAAGGAACATCGTTGCTGAAATTCAATGTAGCACATTCGCCATGTTCCGGGCCTTCCGTTCAAAACTTCCTGGTGAATCTTTGCGCAAAAGTTGATTTGTTTATTCATTAAATTGTGGGATAAAAACTATTTTGTATGAAAAAAATATTACTTGCTTCAGCACTAATGATGCTGCTTTTTACCTTAACGATTCCTTCCAAAGCCAGGGCACAATCTTTAACGCTAGATGATATAAAAACGCAATTAGTGAAAGACTGGGAGAGGGCAAAAAATTACACTGTTCTATACCTTAATACTATGCCGGCAGATAAATATTCATTCATGCCTGTTGACAGTGTGAAGCGCAGTTTTGCGCAGCAGATGTTGCACCTTGCCCAGGCAAATCTTTTCCTGATGTCGAAGGCATCTCCACTTCCACCACCTCCCTTTATTGCAGCCGATCTCGATCATAGCCCTACGGCTCAGACAAAAGACTCGGTTATGTACTATGTAACCGCCAGCTACGATTATTGCATCAACGCTGTTAAAACATCCAATGTGGCAACATGGGGACAGGTGCAGGAAGTATTTGGTTTTAAAGAAACAAGATTTGCTTTGATCTTGAAAACTTTTGAACACCAAACCCATCACCGCGGGCAGGCCACTATTTACATTCGCCTGCAGGGAATAAAACCACCGCAGGAAAATTTATTTTAATTGTTGCCTTCTTGCTGTAATGAAATTTTTGTTTACTATTCGCCGTAAGAGTTCAATCTTACGGCAAATAGTTGTTATTAAAATATTGCCATGAAATAATGCACTGTAGTACAGATGTAATTTCGTCACACTTTTTGTTGATGACACTGCACAACAGAAAATAATTAATAAAAATGAGTAATAAAATTTCACCAATAATACAGGCTGCTGAACTACTGAAGATTTACCAGGCAGAAAATTTAGTACTTGTAGATGCAAGCAATGGAAAAAATGCCAGGTCGAACTACGAAGAAAAACACCTGGCCGGGGCGATATTTGTAGATGCCGATACCCAGCTTGCCGACATAAAAGATTTTTCGAATGGCGGAAGGCATCCATTACCTGCCATCGAAAAATTTGCAGAAACATTATCAAACCTTGGAATTTCTTCAACAAGTCACGTGGTAGTTTATGATGACGCCAATGGTGCGAATGCGGCTGCACGTTTTTGGTGGATGTTGAAATCCGTCGGGCATAATAAAGTACAGGTGCTAAATGGTGGAATCAAAGAAGCAGAAAAAATAGGTTTCCCGGTAAACTCAAAAATAGAAACACCATCCCTTACAGAGCCTTATACAATAGTAAACTGGCAACTGCCGCTGGCCGATATTAATGAGGTTGAAAGAGTTTCAGAAAACGAAAATTATTTGGTAATTGATGTCAGGTCTGCGGAACGTTTTAATGGAGAGCAAGAGCCTATCGATTTAATTGCCGGCCACATCCCGGGTGCCGTCAATGTGCCCTTAACTTCAAACCTTGATGAACATGGACTTTTTCTATTGCCCGCCGAATTAAAATCAATCTATCAAGATTTTTTCCAGGATAAAGGCCCTGAAAATATTATTGTTCATTGCGGGTCGGGGGTAACTGCCTGCCATACAATTTTAGCGATGGCTTATGCCGGTTTGGCAATTCCAAAATTGTATGTAGGCTCCTGGAGCGAATGGAGCAGAAACAATAAGACGATAGCGACAAAAAATAAGTAAGACGAAGCAATTTGAGCCGTCTTGCCGAATTAGAAATATTGTGCAAGCCAATCTGCCGCTGAAGATAAAAATTCAAAAATAAAATGAAACACCGGTTTGTAATTTTAGACGGCTTGCGTGGAAGCGCTGCAATGTTTGTAGTATTGATGCACCTTTTTGAATCCTATTTTCCTGACCTTGTCGATAACCCTTTGCATCATGCTTTTTTAGGTGTTGATTTCTTTTTTATGTTGTCGGGTTTTGTAGTTGGCTATGCTTATGATAAACGTTGGTCAGCCTCCTGGACGTTGAAAGATTTTTTTCGCATAAGGTTGATACGTTTACATCCGCTTGTGTTGCTGGGAGTACTGCTTGGCGCAATTGGGTATTGGTTCGATCCTTTTGTTGGCGATGCCCAACAGGTTAGTTTTCTTCGATTGTTGGGTGGCATCGCTTTGGGCTTGTTGTTAATTCCTTCACCTGCTTTGCCTAACAGGTATGATGAAACGCATTCATTGAATGGCCCACACTGGACTTTATTACAGGAGTACTTAGCCAATATTGTTTATGGACTTGTTGGTCATAAATTAAGCCGAAGAGCACTGATGATTGTTACTGGTATTTGTGCCATCATACTGTTGGTGGTGGCGCTGGAAATAGGTCAAATATTTTTAGGGTGGGGAGCAAGCAATTTCTGGATGGCGCCGGTGCGTACGGCTTTTCCATTTTTTGCGGGCTTGCTTATTTTTAGAATGAATATCCGGATAAAAATACCAGTGGCCTATCCATTGCTGACAGTGCTGATGCTGTTTGTTTTTATGTTGCCGGTTTTTTCAAACCTCACTTTGAACGGCCTGTATGAAGCGGCTGTGGTGATTGTAGTTTTCCCTTTCATTATTGCCGCCGGGGCGGGCAGTGACATCAACGAAAATATTAAAGGGCTTTGTGATTTCTTCGGCAGAATTTCTTATCCCATTTATATTACGCATTACCCGTTTATTTATATCTACGCACATTGGATATATGAAAAACACCCAACTGCAATGGCGTCACTACTTGTTGGAGCAGGGCTGCTGGTGTGGTTTATTGTATTAGCATATTTGTCAGTTCGCTTTTATGATGAGCCGGTTCGTGCATGGCTTAAGGCACGATATCAAAAGAAGCATACAGCAGATCTTGAAATAAAATGATCAAGCGAAGATTTTCAAGATAATTTAGATAGCTGAAAATTAGCTCATAAAATGTCCGCAAGTTTCGGATTTTATTCCTGCAAAATGCTCTAGACATTTGCAGTATAAAATAGCATAAAATGAATGAACAGGAAAACATCGATTATAATCGGATTGCAGCGGCGATCGATTATATAAAAATAAATTTTAGATCACAACCCCACCTTGATGAGGTGGCAGAAAAAGTGCATTTAAGCCCCTATCATTTTCAACGGCTTTTTACTGAATGGGCAGGTACAAGCCCTAAAAAATTTTTGCAATACATCAGTGTAGAGCATGCCAAAACATTGTTGACGAAAAATCAATCTACGCTTTTTGATGCAGCATACGAAACCGGCCTCTCGGGCACAAGCCGCCTGCACGATTTGTTTATTAATATCGAAGGCATGACTCCGGCTGAATATAAAAATGGAGGCAGAAATCTTTTTATCAATTACAGTTGTGCAGAAAGCCCTTTTGGTAATGTTATTGTTGCTTCCACTGCAAAAGGGGTGTGCTATATGGCTTTTAACGATGATGAAAGCAGTGCATTGCAAGATTTAAAATCAAAATTCCCGAATGCGTCATTCAACCGAAAATTGGACTTACTTCAGCAGAATGCCTTGTTTATTTTTCAGCACGACTGGAGTAAATTACCCGCAATAAAACTGCACTTAAAAGGCACGGATTTTCAATTAAAGGTTTGGGATACACTGTTAAAAATTCCGATGGGGCAACTTACTACCTACGGCAGTATTGCACAAAAAATAGAAAAGCAGGGTGCCTCAAGAGCAGTAGGCACGGCCATCGGTAGCAATC
>JBGSIG010000956.1:0-9733 GCA_041742655.1 Ferruginibacter sp.
TGGGCACTTCCATCCGGCATATTTTTAATAGCCTCTTCATCAAGCTGATCATTTTTTTGATTGCCCTTTTTCATACTCAGGCTACTTACAAAACGAATATAATCCAGGTCTGCAGCACGTGTTACAATACCGTTTGAGATAAACAGGTCTTTGTTGCCATCATTGTCAAAGTCAGCAAAAAGCGGCGACCAGCTCCAGTCTGTTGCAGGTATTCCGCTTATCAATGCGGTTTCACTAAAACTGGTTCCATCACCATTATTGCGTTGTAAACAGTTTCTAGAAAACTGTTGCTGGTAACCATTTAACTCGAGCTTTTGCTTATAGACTGCCATGTTTTCATCGCTGCCATAAGTCTTTAATATTTTTTCATCTGCGGGCAACATATCTACGGTTACAATATCGGGTTGGCCGTCATTATTAAAATCGGCAATGTCGTTGCCCATACTAAAGCGGCTGTAGTGTTTAAAATGCTTCGCACCGCTTTCGCTAAAATGTCCATTGCCATTGTTGACATAATAGTAATCATTTTCGTGAAAATCATTTCCTACATAAATATCGTCCCACCCATCGTTATTTAAATCGGCCACCGCTAAACCAAGGCCGTATCCCAGTGAGCTTTGGTAAATACCCGCTGCCACAGAAACATCTGTAAACGATGCTGCAGTAGTATTTATATCATTCCTCAATAATTTATCGCCGGCAATAGAGTCAAACTTGTTTCTAAAAGAAGTATCTGTAATGTTGGCGTGCGGCCGTTGAGATTGGTTTAGCAGGTAACAATCAAGATCGCCATCATGATCGTAATCGAAAAAAACTGCCTGTGTGGAAGCGGAGGTAAATCCAAGTCCATACTTCGCTGAGGATTCTGTGAAAGTATTATTGCTGTTATTTATAAAAAGTTCATTGTGCCCCTGCAGCCCCAACTTACCAGCTACCGCACACACATAAATATCCAGGAAACCATCTGCATTTACGTCAGCCATAGTTACACCGCTACACCAATCTGCAGTGCCGGCCACTCCTGCATTTATCGTAATATCTTCAAAAGTAAAATTTCCTTTATTTAGGTAGAGTTTATTGCCTCCTTTTGTATTGGCTGTAAAATAAATATCGGGCAGGCCATCATTATTTATGTCACCGACAGAAACGCCGCCGCCGTTATAAAAATTAATATGGTACAAAATATTTAACTGCTCCTTTTCCGGAAGATTATTGGCGAATTCAATATTTGTTGTAGCCGGGGCAAGCTGGGTAAAAAATGTTGCGGGCTTTTTACAGCTATAAACACTAAGTATAACTATTGTAGAAACTGAAAAAATCAGGATGTGACTAAAAAAAATATTTGTGTTTTTTTTTATCATTCAATAATATAATAATATGGGTTTTTTATTTATACCGATTATACATTTTCAATAATCCAATTTCGCATAAGCTATAATGAAATATCAATCTGTTATTGACTGGCATTTCGA
Source organism: Ferruginibacter sp. (assembly GCA_041742655.1). Lineage (GTDB taxonomy): Bacteria > Bacteroidota > Bacteroidia > Chitinophagales > Chitinophagaceae > Ferruginibacter. The sequence continues at coordinate 1,473 of JBGSIG010000956.1, forward strand.
ATTTTTAAAATCCCAGTTTTTATCGGGATTTCGAAAATTTTATTAGGCTAAATTAAAAATACATTTGACATTACAATAAAGGGAGGAAGTTTTTAAACCCCTCCCTTTATTGCCTTTTGTCTTTATAAATATTTTCTATTTTTTACTCGTGTAAAGATCTTGCACTTCCGACAAGCTTAGCGCCCTGTTGTAAACTCTAAACTGGTCTAATGCGCCATTAAAGGATTTGGCCCAGCTTTCGGGGCCATGGTTAGTAAGTGATGGAGTTGTTTGAAAAGCAAAACTACCCATTACCATACCATTGAAATCTTTAAATTTAATGGGTCCATAATTTCCTCCATCCAACACTTTATTTGCTATGGACGTAGTCTGGCCATTAGCATACACATTTATTTGCGAGGTAGCCGCATCGTAAGTAACCGCTATTTGCGACCATTGACCGAAGACTCCCGGAATTTTCAGTTCGTTCCATTGCTCGCCGCCACCAGGCCTGTTGTCATTATACATATGAATTTTTAGAAAAGCTTCTGTTGGGTCAGCGGCATTCTTGTAATTTTCAAAAAATAATTCCAGGTTACCCCAAAACTGACTTTTATTTGCCAAGGCAAATACACCCTGAGCACCATTGTCAAAAGAGGTGGCTTCATTCATCCAAAATGCAATGGTATAACTTCCCAGGTTGGCCAATGTATCAGCCGGAATACCCACAAATTCATTGGGGTATTTGGTGGTATCTCCAAAGGCTTTTACTAAAACGTACCCAGCATCCTCTATCATAATACCCTGCCCGCTAACGCCAGTTACAAAAGCGGTTTTGGTAGCTGTTGTGGTAAAGCCACTTTCACCTTCGTCGTTTAAATTATTTTCAAACTGCCAATAACCTTTCAAGTCATTATAAGGAGGCGGAGTTGGATCTTCTATAATTGGTCCTAAAGGTGGCCTGTCCATTTTTTGACAGGCGCTGAACAATATCACTGATAGCAGGACTACTGTTGCAAGGTGTATATTTTTAACTATTGATTTCATAATGACAATTTTTTTGTAAACTGCCTCCGGTATTGTTCAATATTATTTGGCGTACCAGGGGGCTGTTTACTTATTAATATTTATTGGCTTTTAATAATTAGGATTCTGAATTAATACACCGCCTGATTTATCAATTTCTCCCTGTGGTAAAGGAAGTAAGCGGTTTTTTATTTGGTAATTCTTTCCCTGGGCTGTAAGCACATCCACATCTATACCCCACCTAACAATATCCCAAAACCTTTGCTCTTCCATTCCCATTTCTACAAATCTTTCGTGCCGGATAGCAGTTCTTAATGCATCCTGATCCGTCGTAGTTACCGGAGGTAAAGCCGTAGGGCTGGTGCCTCTTGCCCTGGCCCTGATTTGCTCAAGCCAGCCCAAAGCATCGTTTGTGTTAGCTACTCCACCTACTTCATTTGCCGCTTCGGCAGCCATCAGGAGTACATCGCCATATCGCAATATTCTATGATTCATCCACCGGCCAAACCGGTTATTTAATGCAGTCCGGTCTATTGGATTGGTATAAACTTTTTTGTTCCAGTATGGTTGTGGGATAGTGCCAGGATATGGGGGTAGTGTTTCTCCATATAATGGATCTGTAGTGCCTGACAAAAGAATAGTTGCTCCTTTTCGTGTATCTCCAGTTTCGTATTCATCTACCAGTTTTTGTGTAGGCACGTTCCAGCCCCAGCCCAAATCCCAGGCTCCCGATCCCCTTACTCCCTGCACGTTGGCATAAAGGAGGCCCTGGTCAACTGTCGGTGTATAAAAAGCCTGAATTTCAAAAATAGATTCAGGTCCATTTTCTCCCGTCTTGGCAAACTGAGATCCGTAGTTTGGCACCAGGCTATATATACCAAGATTAATAACTCCCTTAGCTGAAGCCAGTGCCGACCCCCAGTTACTGCGCCACAAATAAGACTTTGCCTGCAAAGCCATCGCAGTACCCGTGGTCAATCGACCAATATAAGTAGGCTGCCAGCTAAGAGGCAATACAGCAACTGCTTCCATTAAATCTGCATCAATTAAATTAAAAATCTCCGCTTCGGTTGATTTTGGAACATTTAATGCAGCAGCATCCCCTACAAAATCTATTTTTGGTACCTGGCCAAATGCCCTTACCAAATCGAAATAACAGAAGGCCCTAATAAATTTTGCCTCGGCCTTATTGACCAGCGTGGCTGGATCAGTAGTGCCCGAAACTTCGATGGTATCAATAATGACGTTAGCAGCATTGATGGCTCTATAATGATCTGTCCAGTACGATTGTAAACCACCGTTGGTTGCAATGTATTCAAAATCGTCATACATCAAGGCCTGATCAGACCCATCAGATGCCGAACTACCTTTTTGCGCTTCATCGGACCTGAAATTCTGAAGGGCTAGAAAAAGATGATTATTAAATCCATCTCCTCTTAACATGGCGTACATGGCAAATACCTGGCCTTCGAACGAACCTGCCGGTATATCATCCTCAGTAAACCTGCCCAATGGCTTGCGGTCAAGAAAGTCTTTCTGGCAACTGGAAATTGCTATCATCACTAAGGCTATCAACCCAGTTAACAACATCCACTTATTTTTGCTTATTTTTTTCATAAAAAATTAGTTTAGAAATTAAGATTTAATCCTGCTGTGTAAATGGCCGGCACCGGGTAAGTGCCATTATCAACACCAAAGCTTGTAGCAGACCCCCCGATTTCAGGAGTATAACCTGTGCTATTAAAAAAAGTTGCCGGGTTCTGCATATTTATATAAAACCGCAACGATTTTATTTTTGCTTTCGCAAGCATCTCTGCACCAAAAGTGTATCCCAATTGCAGATTCCTTATTCTGAAAAAACTACCATCTTCTATCCAGTAGCTGGAGTTTTGATAGTTATTTGCCCTGGCAGTGCTTAAGATCGGCTCCCAATTGGAGGTGCCTACACCATTCCAGCGGTCTAATCTTTCTACCTGGTAATTGAAGTCGGCAAAAGTACCCTGGTTCCATGCCCTGTAAATTTCATTTCCATAAACACCTTGTAAATCTATGCCCAAATCAAAACCTTTGTACGTTAACCCTATGGAACCACCATATAAAAAGTCAGGCGTAGGATTACCTATTTGTTCACGATCCGCATCTGTAATAACACCATCACCATTAATATCCGCATATTTTATATCGCCAGGCTTAACAGTTCCAATCATGCTGGCCGGGCTTTTTATTATTTCCTGGGCTGTTTGATAAATACCTATTGATTTATACCCGAAAAAGTAGCCAATTGGGTGGCCCGCCTGCGTCACAGATGGCCCGTTAATAATGGTATAACCTGTTTGGTTTAATTGAGTAACCTCATTGTTAATAGTTGTAAAATTACCCGATACTGTAAGGTTAAGGCCGTCTGCCAAATCTTTGGTATAAGTGGCAGCCAATTCAAAACCCTTGTTCTCAATAGTTCCGAGGTTAGCCAACAAATCATTCAAACCATTGGGCCTGGCTATCCTGGTAATTACACCATCGGTCACTTTGTTGTAATAGGTTGCTTCAAAATGCAGGGCATTGCTGAATGCGTTTAATTCTACTCCAATTTCCCAGCTTTTATTGCTTTCCCAGTTTAGGTCAGGCGAAGGTGTATAATCCGGTGTTAATGCGTTAACCACATTGTCGCCAAATACACCTGCACTCGAGTTATTCAACACCGGGTAGCCGGGATACCTGTTATCCTGCGGTATGTTTTTACTTCCCAATATACCCCATGAGCCTTTTAGTTTTAAAAAATTTATTGCCTTTACATCTGCAAAAAAGTCTTCCTGGCTAATGATCCAGCCACCGCCAAAAGCGTAAAAGCTTTTATAGGCATTATCGGAATATTGAAATTGGCTGCTGCCATCCGTACGGAACGAACCGGTAAATAAATACCTCTTTTTGAAGGTATACAAAACTCTGGCGAGGTAAGATATAGACGCCTCCTGGTAGGCACTGCCCGACCCTACTTTTGTATCTGCACTACCTACCCCATCAACATACCAAAACCGGGGATCGTTGGGTATCTGTAAAGCATTACCTTGCTGAACGGAAGAGCTGGTTGTTTCAAATCCATTATAAATGGTAGTAAGGCCGCCCATTGCGGTAATTTGATTATCTCCAAATGTTTTCTTGTAAGTCAACAAGTAGTCTTGTTGTGTTGCCTGCGTAACTGCCTGGTTTTGGGAAACTGAAGTTTGGCGTACGGAAGAGTCACTTTTATTAGGGCCCGCTATTTGGGGGTTATATACTACTATTATGGGTTGATAAGAACGGCCCGTATTAAAGCTATAATCACCAAAAACCTGTGCTCTAAAAGTAAAGTCTTTCAAAAAATTTATTTCCCCATAAATACTACCCACACTGCGATAGTTTTTATTTACCTGGGTATTTTTTTGTGTTTCAATACCCACTAATGGGTTAAACACCTGCGCCCTTTGAAAGGACGGCATGGTGTGTAACAGTTCTTCGTCGGGGCCATACACAGATGCTGTCGGTGAAGCACGTATGGCAGAACCAACACCTAAATTACCCATAGGCAATTGCCCGTATGATCCATTAAATGTAAAACCAAATTTCAAGGCTTTGCTCACTTTCAATTCGTTGCTTAGGTTTACTGTATACCGTTGAAAGTTCTCGTGCAAAATAATACCATCTTCATTCATATAACCCAGGCTTAAATACAGGCGGTTTTTTTCAGAAGCACTGGTAATACTCACATTATTTAAAGTTATAAATCCGTTTTGGAAAATCTCGTCCTGCCAATCGGTATTGCTTGTAAAACCCGCATCATCATAAGTTGTACCCATATTTGCCATCTGCTCATCGTACAAGGTTTTAAATTGCGGCCCGTCGGTTAATTGCATTTTGTTCTGCACACTTTTAAAACCAAAGGAGGTATTAAAATTTACGAGCAACTGGCCAGCTTTGGCTTTTTTCGTTGTAATTGCAATGGCACCATTAGCGCCTCTTACACCAAAAATTGCAAGTGAAGACGCATCTTTTAATATGTCCATTGATTCTATGTCGGCCGGGTTTAAAAAGTTGATATCGTTAACAAAAATCCCGTCAACGATATAAACAGGCGTTGCTCCATTGATACTATTTGTACCACGTATCCGAACGTCGGGCTGGGTACCGGGACGGCCCGAACTAACTACTGAAACGCCGGCAACTTTACCTTGTAAAAGGTTTAGTGCGTTTGAAGAAGGACGATCGGCAATTTCTTTTGCCTTTACTGATACAATGCTACCAGTAAGGTCTCTTTTATTGGCAGTTCCGTAACCAATTACCACAACTTCATCTATTTTGTTGATGGATTGATTAAGGGTCACGTCTATCAGCGCTTTTCCTGCAACAGGGACCTCCATTGATTCGTAGCCAACAGAAGAAAAAACCAGCACTGCATTTTCCGGTACCGATATTGAATATTTTCCCTGCCCATCAGTGGAAGTACCGCCAGTACTACCTTTTATCGTAACAGACACGCCCATCAAAGCGACGCCGCTACTGTTTATCACCGTACCGGTTACGGTGATGTCCTGTTCATTGCTGTTAACAGAGCGGATGGCCACGAGGTTATTATCCATTTGCTGATAAGTAAGTCCGGTGCCTGCAAATAGTTTTTGCAGCGCTTCGTTTAACGCTGCATCTCTAAAGTTTACAGTTACTTTTTGCTTGAGGCTTTTCATACGGCTGTTATATAAAAAGTGGCATCCTGCCTGTTGTTCAATTATGCTTAGTACCTGTAAGATTTCTTTATTTTCCGCATTCAGCGTAATGGTTTGTGCTGGCGGCCCCGCAAAAGTTTTAAGAGTGAAGCAGGCAACCACCATAAGTGTTGCACCAATCATCAGCAAGGGCTTCTTTAAACAGGAAATATTACCTGCAATCGCTTTTATTTTTTTCATACGTGTTTTTTTTGGCATTGTAAGATTGGCGTACCTGGTTATACTACAAAAGGTATCAGCCACTATTTTTATGAGTGTTTATCAAATTTACCTTACCCAGGGGCTCGCTTTCGTCCCGCTTTCAATAGTAATCTCATTATGTGTATTTTTATTAGTTGTTTAATAAATAGTTACTTTATCTCCCTCCATTTTATAGTTAAACCCTGTAGAAAAAACCAGTGCGTCCATTGCCTGCTGAAGGCTTTGGTCTTCAAACGTACCGCTAAGGTGCCACTCCTGCCACTTTTTATTTTTAAAAACAAAATGCACATTGTACCAGCGTTCCATTTTATTAGCCACTTCAACAAATTGTTCATCTTCAAAAGAAAGAATATTCCTCGTCCAGCTTGTTTCTACATCATCGTTGCTGCCCTTTATATGGGTTAATTGTTTAACAAGTATTGTTGGTGGCATTTTATCAGGAACAGTTGTCTGTATTTTTTGTTTTGTTTCGGCTGCATCATTTTGCAAAATCAGTTTATCGTTAGGCTTTAAAACATATTTTGTTGATGAATCATTTCTTAACATAACTTCCACACTTCCCGTGATAAGGCTTGTTTCTGTTGTTTTATCATTACTGTAAGCTTTCACATTAAATTGGGTGCCCGTTACCTTTACATCGATTTTATTGGTATGGATGGTAAAGGGGCGGTCAACATTTTTCACCACATCAAAAAATGCTTCCCCTGTTAAAAATACTTCCCGTGGCCCCGAATGAAAGTCTTTTTTATAGGTTAATTTACTTCCGCTATTAAGCCAAACACTTGACCCATCTGGCAACAAAATTTTTGTGCGGCTCCCATTTGCTGTCTCTACCTGTCCGGTAGTAGCAGTCAATTTTTCAAGCGGAACAGTGCGTGAGGTTTTTGTAAGAAATATGGCAGACAAAATTAAAACCAGCAAGGATAACAAGCCTACGGCGGTTCTTTTATAAGAGACAATTTTGGGTGAATATGCTGCTTCGGTTTCAGATAATTGTTTTTCAATAATTTCGTCATTGTCGCCAAAATCGTAGCCTTCTGCTTTCATTCTCTTTAGATGAAGCAAGTAGGTGGCTTCCAAAAAATCATTATCCACCAATGTATTCACCTGCCACCAATCCGACATTTTTTTAGTGGTTTCTTCCATAGCCGGCTCCTGAGCCTGTAATAACTCAAGTTCCGTTAATTCTGTTTGCGAAGCCTCCCCAGATAGTTTACGGGCCAGTAATGTAAAAATACGGTCATTTTGCATGGTGCTGTAGATATATGGAGTACATTGAAAAAAAAATCCCCTAAGTCAGGTTGATTTTTTTTGCGGATTGGAGGATTGAAGAACGGAAGCTATCTTTTTTAAGGCAATCGCTATCTGGCTATCAATGGTTTTGATGCTGATGTTTAGCAGTTGTGCTATCTCTTTATAACGCAACCGGTCTTCTTTGGCGAGTTTAAAAATAAGTTGGCAAGAGGGAGGCAACTCTTTTACTGCGGCTGAAATTTTACTTTGCAGTTCATGGAGTTCCGCCGATTCGCCGGGGTCAGCATAGTCTGAAACAAACTCAACCTGCAAATGCTCCAACGAAAAAAGTGCATTCTTTTTTTCCTGGTTTAAGTTATTGACTGAGGCATTTTTTATACATACAAATAAATAAAGCGTCAGATTCTCAATATCCATCAGTTTATGGCGCCTTATCCATAATTCCAATAATACATCAGATGTAATCTCCTCGGCCAGTACTCTTGATTTTACAATTGAAAAAGCAAAATTTTGCAAAGATGGAAAAAGGTGAAAAAATAAACTCTTATAAGCAGCCGCATCCTCGTAGGTAGCTACTTGAAATTGAAGCTCCTTTACTTTCTTACTAAAAATATCACTGGCAGAATCGTTCATTTTTACTAGGTGAGATGACAAATGTAGTGAAAGTAGGGAAAACCAATTGGAATAAACCAAGAAACTTTATACAGACACAGTTGAAAATGAGACCACTCAAAAGGTCATTTGATGGGGTTGAGGTTTTATTCACATTTCTTTTCTAAAACTTTCTTTTTAGTTTTTGGTTACGAGCCGGGTCGGAGTCGCTTCGTTACTTTAATTTTCTTATTTTTATCGTCAGCGCTTTTGCTGGATTGGTTATAAAAATTTTGTCGATTGCTGCCTGTGGAAAGCCTTGCTTTTTCATTGCAGGAATAAAGTGAGTAAATATATATTGATAACTTTTAAAGGTGCCACCACCTGGTTCCCCAACATGATACCAGCCTGAATCTTGCGATACCAAAACACGATCAAGCAATTTTTCTTTTTGCA
>JBGSIG010000957.1:0-4610 GCA_041742655.1 Ferruginibacter sp.
ATAGTGTTGGATAATCCATATTTAATTACAGATGCGGCAGTACAATCACAAATTGATGAATTAAATATTGATTTTGCGGGGTTGAATGAAGATAGCAGCAATGCTGCAAATTTTTACTCCGTAAGAGGACACTCTCTAAAAATAAGGTTCGTATTGGCCAAAAGAACTCCGGCCGGAGTTGCAAGCAACGGTATTGACAGAGTGGTAAGCCATGTTGGATCTAATGCAAATCTTTTGGTTGACCCTGTTAAACGAAGGGCACTAGGCGGTGCTGATGCATGGGATCCAAATTCGTACCTGAATTGCTGGATAGCCAATGATGTGAGCGGAAAAAATATTTTAGGCTACGCCCAGTTTCCCGGTGAAGGTATTTCATCGGATGACGGTATTTTTTGTAGTTATAAAAGCATTGGTACAAATAGTTGCAATAATCCTTCTTATAACAAGGGGCGCACGTTGTGCCATGAAATTGGCCATTACTTTGGATTATTTCATATTTGGGGCGATGAAGATGGATGTGATGGAGATGATTTCAGGCAATTGACAGATGCAGGCTCAACGGTGATTTTGCCCGCGGGCTTATTTAATGCGCCGGGCAATGGAAATTCAAATGCTGACATTGGTGACACCCCTAACCAGGGCGCAAGTTCCCGCAACTGCTTTTCGGGTGCTATAACCGATGGCTGTTCACCTTCAACCACCGGTAAAATGTATCAAAATTACATGGACTATACGCCTGACGACTGTTATAGCCTGTTTACCAAAAAGCAGGTAGAACGGATGGAGTGGATTCTGGATAATTTTCGTATAGGTTTAAAAACGTCACTAGGTGCTATTGCACCGGCAGGATTGGTAAAATTGGATGCTTCACCCTTTGAACCGGTAAGCCCTGGTGGGGTGGAAGCTTTTGGTTGTGCCTCCTTTACTTATCCATCGGTATTAAGCTGCCCTGGGTCTATCATTCCTAAAATAAGAATTAGAAATAATGGTACAGACAAATTAACAACGCTTAAAGTTGGTTTATTAGTGAATGGAGTTGCTAAAACGCCCGTTACTGTTAATATCGCTGCAGGCCTTGCATTTGGCGAAACTAGGGTGATAAGTTTTCCATCTTTCACAGCAACAGCAGGTGCATACAAATTGAAATTTTTCACCTACAATGTAAACGGGAATGTGACTGATATGGTTCCTTTTAACGACACACTAACTACAACACTTACTGTTTCAGATGGAGTATCGCTGCCGGCATTTGAAGACTTTCAAAGCCTTCTTTTTCCTGCAGAAAACTGGTCTGTTTACAATCCTAATGGAGACGGCAGTTGGGAAACTGCAAATGCTGGAAGCAACAGTTCTACATCCATCATGCTAGACAATTACAGCAAAAATAATATCGGCTATATTGATGAATTGCGTAGTCCCAAATTCCTGATCTCTCCTTCTGATTCACTTGTAGTAACTTTTGATTTGGCACATAGAAATTATCCCGGATTATATGATAGTTTATCAATACTTGTATCAAATGATTGTGGAGCTAGCTGGGCATGGGTGTATTCAAAAGCAGGTGATAATTTAGCCACCGGGGCATCTACTACTTTAGCGTATTCAGCCCCTGCTGCGGAAGATTGGCGAAGTCAGAAAATTACGCTCGCCGGAAATGCTTTATCTACCGGGCAAATCATCATTGCTTTCAGAAATACGGGCGGTTATGGCAACAATATATTCCTTGATAATATTCGTATTTACCAGCAAAAAAACAGGGACATATTTCCGGCAAGTATTCTATCTCCCGCAAATATTGAATGTGCTTCTTTTATAAATGTTCCGAAAATAGTGGTTGCCAATAACGGTCAGCACTCAATAAAAAGTTTTAAAGTTGGGTATCAAATAAATAATGAACCACTGGCATATAAATCATTTAGCCAAATCATTGCGCCGGGAGATTCTTTGATAGTTTCACTAGATACAATTGTGGCCAATGCTGGTAACAATAGTTTTAAATTGTTTACGTACGATCCGGAATCATCCTTAGGTATTGGCGATGAATGGACGCTGAATGATACCATCAATAAAAAATTTGTGGTAAATAGTATAGTGGAAGCTCCTTTAATAGAAGGGTTTGAAGACAGCCCATTTACGCAAAAGGGTTGGCAAATTGTTAATACAGATTTTGCAAATACCTGGGAAAGAAAATCTCCGGGCAATAAGAGTAATTATGCAGCATTCATAGATAATTACAGCAGAGATTTTATCGGCCAGACTGATGCGCTGAAAACCCCGGCTGTGAAAGTGCAGGCTGCAGACTCAATTATTATTTCTTTCGACCTTGCACACAAAAATTACAACGGTGCTTTTGATCAGCTTAAACTAAAAGTATCCACAGATTGTGGAAACACCTACTCCACGGTATTTGATAAAAGTGGAAGCGAACTGGCTACCTCAGGTTCGTCAGATATTGCTTATGAAACACCTATTGCGGAAGACTGGAAAAATCAAAGAATTTCATTGGATTCAAGTTATGCTTCTGGAGGTACTATTATCGCATTGTTTGAAAACACTTCCGATTATGGCAACAATATTTTTATTGATAATATTGTTATCTCTAAAATATTTAAAAGAGATATAAAGTTGGTAACCATTAAACAGCCAACAGGCGCCATTTGCAGTAGCAGCCCAACACTGCCAGTTGTAACAGTAAAGAATGTTGGCGTTGATACCATTACAGCATTTAAAATGTCCTACAATATTGATAATGGCTCTGTAGATACTAAAACTGTAACTGGCATTGCTCTTGCTGCCAATCAACAAATTGATATAAGCTTGAATTCTTTTAATTCAAGTATAGGAGAGCATACTGTCAGGATATACAGTTTTGAACCGGCTTCTAAAACTGGAACAGGCGATCTTGACGCAGCAAACGATACATTGCATACAACTTTTGTCACTGTAGGAGCACAACCTGTTCTTCCTTTAAAGGAATATTTTGAGAGCCCTACATTTCCACCTCAGAATTGGGGAATTGTTCGTGCTGGAGCAAGCTCATGGACAAGATCGGCCGATGCCGCCAGCAATGGAATAGCAGCCATGGTGATACATAATTTTAGTGATAGTTCATTTTATTCCGCAGACAAATTTGTGTCGCCTGAAATAACCAACAGCAGTAAGAATGATTCTGTTTTTGTCAGCTTCTCCATGGGTTACAAACAACGTGCCTTGGCTGCAGGAACAACCATACTCCCGGATACATTGGAAATAATTGTTACAACCGACTGTGGCGCAAGTTTTCAAACCGTTTGGAAAAAATGGGGCGAAGATTTGCAGACGGTAAATTATTCAACTTCAATAGATACTACGGCATTTGTGCCCATCAATAAAGATTGGGGAAATATTAATCTTTACCTGTCACCTTTTGTTGCCAACAATAATTTCCAGGTTTATTTTGTTTCAAAAAGTAATCGGCAAAACGATGTATGGATAGACAATATAAATATCTATGCCAAGATACTCCCTAAAAGACTCAAAGAGCAAGGCTATCTTATTTACCCCAATCCATTTAGCAATAAATTTTTGATTCATCATTACAAGGTGCCTGTTAATTTACAGGCTGCACAGATTTACAATTCATCAGGACAATTGGTGTGGGATAAACGCTTCAACCGTAATGCAACTACAGAAATGACTGTCGACTTATCGAACAAACCCAAAGGCGTGTACATCTTAAAATTGATATACCGCAACAAAACAGTGCAGGAAAAGATTGTGAAAAATTAATTGAGTAATAACTAAGTGCTATAACGATGAATAGCAAATTGATTGAATCGGGCTGTTTGTGTTTGGGTGAATTGCGAAGCAATGCTTGTGTGCGGTGGAGTCACCGTCCACGGCTCGCTGCCGCTATCTGGTCTCTAACCAACGGCGATTTGAAAACATAACTAAAATTAATCATTTAGTGGTGAACAAAAGAGGCTGCGCAGTTGCTGCTCAGCCTCTTTTGTTTTAAAGACGAGCCATGTGTAACTTTGCAAAAAAATAACGCTCAATGATCAATTCTATTGACACTTTAATAAATACTTCCACCGATCCTGACCTTAGGGACATTGCCCAAAAAGTAAAAGAAAATATAAGAATTTCTGATGAAGAAGGGATGTTACTTTTTGAAAAAGCCAGCCTTCCTTTTGTAGGCGCTTTAGCCAATTTTATTCGGGAAAGATTGCATGGTGATACAACATACTTTAACCGCAATTTTCACATTGAACCAACGAATGTATGTGTGTTCAGTTGCAAATTTTGTTCCTACTCCCGCTTGTATGCAAAAAAAGAAGAGGGATGGGAACTAAGTATTGATCAGATGATGGATATAGTAAAAACTTATGATGAAAAACCTATTACAGAAGTGCACATTGTTGGTGGTGTTCATCCTAAAATGAACATGGCTTATTTTATTGAATTGATGCAAAAAATAAAAGCATACCGGCCCGACCTCCATGTTAAAGCATTTACCGCAGTTGAACTGGATTACATGTTTCGTAAAGCGAAACTGACTGTAGAAGAAGGGATGAAACAGTTGCATCAAGCAGGTTTGGATTCTTTACCCGGCGGCGGGGCTGAAATTT
>JBGSIG010000958.1:0-1605 GCA_041742655.1 Ferruginibacter sp.
TGCGTACGAACAGTTTTTGTTTAAAGAATACCTAATTTACAAAATGTACAATTTGCTTACAGATAAAAGCCTTAGAGTAAGGTTGGCAAAGCTGAATTACAAGGATAGCAACGACAGTAAAAAAAGCTACCTGCAACATGCATTTTTTATTGAAGATTTTGATGACATGGCGAAGCGAAATAAATGTAAAGAATTTGAGACAAGACTAAATAATCAATCTACCGATCAACAACAAATGGTGCTGGTAGCGCTGTTTGAATATATGATTGGTAATACCGACTGGTCGGTACCCGGCGGCCATAATATTAAACTGATACAAACAGCCGCAGACGCCAATGCTAGGCCTTTTGCTATCCCCTTCGATTTTGATTTTAGCGGGCTCGTAAATACCGGGTACGGAGCACACGACCCGTTAATTAACGCACCGGAAGAAAGTGTAGTAACAAGGGTTTATAGGGGTTTTCCTCACACGATTGAAGAAATCAATGCATCGCTGGAAATTTTTAAACTGAAGAAGGACGCAATTTATGCACTCATTAACAACTTTGAATTACTTACGGACAAAAACAAAAAGACTATGGTAAAGTATCTTGACGAATTTTATACGCTGATAAACAATCCAACCGAAGTAAAAAATACCTTTATTTTAGGTGCAAGGAAAGACTAGCCAAATTTGATATTTTATATCGAAAACAGGGTGACCAAATTTGCACCCGTTTTACGAATGATTGTTTAACTTTACTCCTTTAAAAGAGCTGGTTGCATGTTTCAACTACCATTCATGCAAAAACCTTCCTGACTAATAAATTAAATTAAAAAAAGATAATAATATGCACACCCGCTCCTTATTAGTGATGCCTGATGATACAGGAAAACCACTTATCGATGCCATCCAAAATGCCACAAAGTCTATCCGCATAAAAATGTTCCTATTCTCTGACCCTGGATTGTTACAGGCAGTTGTTGAAAGCAAAGCACGTGGACTGGACGTAAAAGTGATGCTTAACCCCGCAAGGCGTGATGGAGAAGTGGAGAATGTAGATACCCGGAAAATCCTGGAAGATGCTGGCGTTGAGGTAAAAGATAGTAATCCTAAGTTTGGCCTTACGCACGAAAAATCGATGGTAATAGATGATGAGTTCGCATTTATTAAATCACTTAACTGGGAGACAAGAAATCTTACAGAAACCCGTGATTATGGAATTATTACTACTCATCCTCATGAAGTAAAAGAAGTGGTGAGTTGTTTTGAGGCGGATTGGAATCAGGTTCATTTTGATTCGGGCGACAATGCACACCTAATCTGGTGTACGGGTAACGGCCGCTCAAGAATAGCAAAATTTATTGATGGAGCAAAGGAATCATTGTTTATACAAAATGAGCGTTACCAGGATCTGGTTATTATTGAACGAATTATACGTGCAGCAAGCCGGGGAGTAAAAATACACATAATGGTGAGGCCGCCTCATAAATTGGCGAAGGGTAAACTTATTGAAGAAGTGGGCGGGTTAAAAATGATGGATGACCTGGGTATAAAAGTTCATAAACTTAAACATTTAAAGTTACATGGAAAAATGCTTTTAGCTGATGGAAAAAGAGCCATTG
>JBGSIG010000959.1:0-4732 GCA_041742655.1 Ferruginibacter sp.
TCATCAATATAAAATTTATGATAGGCAACTTTATAGAAACCACCCAACGAGTTTGCAATGGAAGTGGGCTTATTACTTTCATTTTTATATAACCAGGTAGCTGCAAATATTCCTGCTAATCCTATTGCTACAGGAGCGATAGAAAATTGCCAGTGAAATTCACTTGCCAGAGGTTTTCCATCGACAGATACAAAATTTCCAAACGGAATAAACCCTGCAGTAGCTGCGCCAATTGCAAGCAATACCAATGGTAGTATTATTGCAATGCCTCCTTCACCGTGAACCTCACCCCCCTCCCTCTCCAAAAGAGAGGGAGCTGCTTTTGTATTGTTCCAAAAAATTCGGAAATACAACCGGAACATATAAAAAGCCGTAAGGCCTGAAGCAAACAATGCGATGTAATAAATAATTTTGTTGTGCTGCCAGGCAGCCAACAAAATTTCTTCTTTGCTAAAAAAACCTGCAAATGGCGGTACGCCAGAAATAGCAAGACAAGCAATTAAAAAAGTAATATGGGTAACAGGTAAATATTTTCTTAACCCGCCCATGTCTTTCATTTCGTTACTATGAATAAAATGTATGACTGAACCTGCACCCAGAAAAAGCAAAGCTTTAAATATTGCGTGTGTAAAAAGATGAAACATAGATGCTGTATAACCAGCTCCCAGATTTGAGTAATCAAGGCTGCCTCTTACAGAATTGATACCCGAAACACCCAAAGCAAACATCATAAAGCCAATTTGTGACATAGTAGAAAAGGCTAGTACTCTTTTGATATCTGTTTGTGTACAGGCAATTATCGCCGCAAACAAAGCAGACACAATGCCTGTAAAAGTAACCAAGTGCATTGCTCCTGAAGACATGCTAAAAATTGGGAACATTCTTGCAACCAGGTAAACACCTGCTACCACCATCGTTGCAGCATGTATCAATGCAGATACAGGTGTAGGCCCTTCCATTGCATCGGGCAACCAAATGTGTAAAGGAAACATAGCGCTCTTTCCTGCACCACCAATGAATATTAAAATCGCCCCCCACGTTAATGCAGAGGCTCCCAAAAACATAGAAGTGTAAGCAGTATGCAACTCAGGGCTTCCATCAATGGTAAGACGGGTAATAAGCGTATTAAAATCCAGCGTCTTCGCATGAAACGACAATATCAATATTCCAACTAAAAAACCCAGGTCGGCAAAGCGTGTAACAATAAATGCTTTTTTACAGGCAGCAACAGCGCTCGGTTTTTCGTAATAAAACCCTATTAATAAAAAAGACGACACACCCACCAACTCCCAGAAAATATATAATTGGAAAATATTAGAAGCCATCACTAATCCCAACATAGAAAAAGTAAAAAGGCCCAGGAATGCATAATAGGTAGAAAATCTTTCCTCTCCTTTCATGTAACTCAAACTATAAATATGCACCATCAATGAAATAAAGGTCACCACTACAAACATCATCACAGAAATTGGATCGAGGATAATCCCCATATCAATTGACAGGCCAGGCGAAAACTCCAGCCATGTATATTGCAATGGCACTAATTTTTGATAAACACCCGCTACCTTTCCATAGTCAAAAAAATAACCATAAGCAGTATGGATTGCTAATGCAGTTGATAGCAATAGTAATGCAGTAGCAATAATGCCTGCTGTATTTTTAAAATATTTTCTTCCAAATAAACCAAGCAATAAAAAGCATGCCAGTGGCAATAATGGTATCAGTGTTATGTAAGTTGTATTTGGCATTATATTTCAACCTTGTTCTCCCAATAAATCGGGAGCACAAGGTTTCTATTTATTTTTTAGATTAATCATTGCAATTTTGTTTTTCATTCATCCTGTTTTTTTCGCTCTTCGCTATCGTCGCCTCCATTACCTTCCGCCACTGCGGAGGAATAGGAGAGGCCATTAAAATTTCATTTCTTCTGCCTGTTCTACATCAATAGATTGATGATTTCTGTATAAATTGATGATAATAGCAATGGCAACTGCGGCTTCTGCAGCAGCTACGGCAATTACAAAAATTGAAAAAAATAATCCATCCATTTTGTGTGGCCATAGATATTTATTGAATGCTATGAAATTAATATTTACACTATTTAATATCAACTCAATACTCATCAACATAGTAACGAGGTTTCTTCTTGTAAAAAAACCATACACACCAATAAAAAATACTGCGGTGCTGACAAATAATAAATGATTTAATCCGGGTTCCATCATGCGCTGGCAGTTTTAGATGTTGGATTTTGTTCTCCTCCTTTGGGCACGTAAAAAGGCGCCGCAATTACGATGCAGCCAATTAATGCAGCCAGCAATAATATACTCACTACTTCAAACGGCAATGCAAATCCACTGTCGCCAACACCAAGCATTTGATTCCCTATATTGGCCACCAAAGGTTCAACAGCCTGGTCTGTTGTTGTATTAAAACTATGTTGATACAATTGCACCATGACTAATGCAAAGCCGCAAAAAGCTGCCAGCACTGAAAATACCTGTCTGCCTATTTTTTGTTTGGGTAATAAATCTCCGGCTTGTTGGGTTAAAAAAATAGAAAAGATAATAAGCACTGTAATGCCACCCACATATACTACAATTTGCACAGCGGCAATAAAATCATATTGCATCCAGAAAAATAATCCTGCAATTCCAATCAATGAAAACAATAGAAAAATAGCAGCACGAAATATTTGCCGTGTAGTAACAGCCAGCAACCCACTCACCAAAGTAAGTGCCGCAAGCATGTAAAATATTATAGTTGATCCGCTCATAAAAAATCTTGTTTAATCCGGAATATTGCAAATCGATAATCGACTAACAATTTGAAATAAATCAGACATCAAAAAAATCAGACACCAGACATTTTCTACTCTACACCCTCCCTTATTTTAGATTCCGGCTTATTCAAAATTTTTGTCAGGTCTGCCCTGTTAAATACACTGTGCTCAAATGTCTGCGCCATTTTTATGGCATCTGTCGGACAGGCTACAATACATAAATTACACATGGTACACAGCTCCAAATGATAAACAAATTTATCAAGTGCCTTTTTCTTTTTTCCCTCTGGTGAAATATCAAATTTGGTAATAATTTTAATAGTTGCATTCGGACAAGCCAGTTCGCAGGCAGTACAACCCGTGCAGGCATGCTCATTATTTTCATCATGCAGCATCACTACTTCACCTTTAAATCTTTCGGGCAAATTCATCGTTTCCCTGTTGTCAGGATATTGTTGCGTAATAATCTCTTTGTGATGTGTAAAATAATAAAGTGTACGACGCATGCCTACAACCAGTGATTTTAGGCCATAGAAAATATCTTTAAAATAAGAAGCGCCCCCACTCCCCTTCGGGGGGATTAAAGAAGAGTCTTTATAGTTCGAATTGTTACTCATTATTAAAATACTCCATTTTTTATTTTATTCTCTTCAACCTATTATACAATCTCAATTTCAAACCCTATGCATTTTTGTCCTCCGCCTTCGGGGGAGTTAGAGGGGGCTGCTTTAAAAATACCACCCCAATATCGCAATCACCGTTACCAATAATAAATTAAACATACTGATCGGCAATAAATATTTCCACTCAAGATTCAGCAACTGATCAATACGCAATCTTGGAAATGTCCACCTGAACCACATGATTAAGAATATCAGGAAAAATGTTTTACCAAAAAACCAAATACTGGATGGAATGAAATCCATTACCCGGTTAAACCCTTCCCAATGCCCGATATGAAACGGCATCCAGCCTCCTAAAAATAAAGTAGCCCCTATGGCACAAACAATAAAAACATTTACATATTCCGCTAAAAAAAACAAAGCGAATTTCATCCCAGAATATTCTGTATGAAACCCCGCCGTGAGTTCTGATTCTGCTTCTGCCAAATCAAATGGAGCACGGTTGGTTTCTGCTGTTACCGCAATAATAAAAATAATAAAAGCAATAATTACAGGTATATGCCCTTTAAATATCCACCAGCCATCTGCCTGCGACTGAATGATATCATTCAGGTTTAAACTTCCAGCTAAAACAACCACTACCAATATAGATAAGCCTGCAGATAATTCATAACTTACTATCTGTGCGCCGCTGCGCATAGCACCCATTAATGAATATTTATTGTTACTTGCCCAGCCCGCCATTAAAATACTTATCACCATCATGGAAGAAACTGCGGATACATATAGAACCCCGATATTCATATTCCATAGTTGAAAATCTTTTGCAAATGCTATGGGTGCCATCAATAACATCGCTACTATTATGGCAAGAAAAGGTGCCAGGTTAAATAAAAATTTATCTGCCCCGTCTGGCGTCATTCCTTCTTTCACCAATAATTTCACCGTATCTGCCAATGATTGAAACATTCCCTTTGGCCCAACCCTGTTTGGCCCTAAGCGAATCTGCATCCACGCAGAAACTTTTCTTTCCATCAATACCAACACCAATCCGAGTACGGCGAACAAACTAATTACACAGACACCTGCAATGACCATTTCAATTACCATTGTCCATGTATCACTAAAGGTGGCCCTTAACCAACTGTCTATAGATTTCGATATGGTAGAAAAGCTCAACATGACGCCCCACGACCCCCCAAGGGGGGATTTTGGAATAGCCTGTTTTTTGAAGAGTTATTCATTTTTTATCAGTTGATAATTTTTATTTATTCCTTAATTAAATAAAACACAATCTTCGTATCAATCTTTTCCATTTCCCTCACCT
>JBGSIG010000960.1:0-3472 GCA_041742655.1 Ferruginibacter sp.
GCTACCGGGCACGAACCAAAGCCAATAAATTATTAGCAGCAAAAAATGCGGAAAACGAATTGCTGCTGAAAGAAATTCATCACCGTGTAAAAAATAACCTGGAAGTAGTGAGCAGTTTGTTGGCTTTACAAAGTGCGCAGATTGATGACCCCAATACCAAAGAAGCTATGCTGGAAGGACAGAACCGGGTACAATCCATTGGCATTGTACACCAGAAATTGTACCAGGGCGAATACCTCGGCGCTATTGAGATGAAGGATTATTTTGTAAACCTTAGTGAGAGCATACTGGATTCATTTGGTGCAGATAAAAAAGTGCAGATTGAGTGTGTGATGGATAAATTAAATATCGACATTGACACGGCTGTGCCATTGGGCCTAATAGTAAATGAACTGCTGACCAATACGCTCAAGTACGCTTTCCCTGATGGCAGAAATGGCAAAGTGCAAATAACACTAAAAAAGCGGGAAGATGGAATTTTGCAACTACAGGTATCTGATGATGGCGTAGGTAAAACTGGTCTTATAAAAGGAACCGGATTTGGCGGCCAATTGGTTTCATTGCTTACCCGGCAACTGAGTGGATCTATGCGTGAGGAAGTGCACAATGGCACCAGCATTTATTTTGAATTTAAAATTGACAAGGCTGCGTAAATATTTTCAACAGTACTATTTTTTAAATTCTCCAAAATGCCATAAAACACCCGAAGGGTCGTGTAAAAAACATTCCTTTCCCCAATTATCGTATTTAATAGGTGTAAGTTTAACACCCTTATATTTATTGTGAAGCTTAAGCTCCTGCAATTCATTCCAATAGCGGTCAACACTATCAACCTCTACAAAAAGCATTGTATTGTCAATCCAGTCTTTCACATAAGCGTCCTGTAGGTAAAAGCCCATTGTTTCAAAAATTTTAAAATAGCACATGCTTTTTGAAATTGGCACTTCTTCAAATCCCAAGTCGTTATAGAAAGCCCGCGATAGGTCAAAATCTTTCGAACCTATAAATGCCCTAACTGATTTTGCGTGATGGTTCATATAATTATGCTTTTGCTTCTAACTTAGAAATTTGTCGTAATCATTACGATTCCATTGTCTTAGTTCAAAATTATTTCCTGTCGCAAATGTAATAGTATCCTGTCAAAAAATGAGGGTACAACCACCATCATTAGAGCGGATAAGGATTTTGTAGTATTCGCAGACAATCTCGCTCAGCCGGTAAATATTTCAAGGCTTTCGGACAGTATTATGCCCTGTTCGTCCTGCCATGCTTTTTTTACCGCTTATAGTAAGTTATGTTTATCTGGCCGCTGGCTGAACCAAAATACAACTTTTATTTCAGAGAATTTATCAAACCTGAATGAGTTATTGTGGGAGTCAGGGTTCACTTTGTGTGCTTAAAAGTTAAAAACAATTTTTATTCTAACCATAAAACAACATGTATGAAAAAGAATTTTTTACCCGCCATTTTGGTGTGGGCAAGCGTTGCATTATTTACTTTAGGTTGCGGCAATAACACACCTCAGAAAGAGTCAACCATTGAAAAGGCCGCCACAGAAAAACCCGAATATTTTTTATTACGCCCCGAAGTAGAAAAAGCATACGGCTATTCACACGCTGTAAAAATTGGTAACGACATAAAAATTTCCGGTGCTGTAAGCATGGATGATGCCGGCGTACCAACCGCAAAGGGCGACCTCGGCCAACAAATGAAAAACTGTTACAGCGACCTGGATAAAGTACTGAAACATTACGGCTGCACCTTTGACGATGTAGTGGTAGAAAATATTTTAACTACCAATATGCCGGAATTTTTGAAACAGTCAGTTTATCGAAATGAAATTTACAAAAAACAGTTTCCCACAGGAAGCTGGTTTGGAGTAAAGGAACTGGCCCTGCCGGAGTTTATGATTGAGATTGAGTTGGAAGTATATAAGTCAAACTAGTGTTATGTTAATCGTGAGTTGTCAGTGGTGAGTGGTGAATGCCTTTTTGGATGCTTGTATTTATTCACAACTGACAATTCACTGTTAAGCGACACATTTACTCTTAAACTAACACCGATAAAAGGAAATTTTCTAATAAATAATAAAAACAAAACACCATGATTTCAATATCTTATTCTAAGAAGACAGCACAGGCGCTTCAACTTTTATTGGCGCTCGGATTTTTTATTGGCTGCAGCAACAACCAGGCAAAAGATTTAGTGAATGAAAAAAAGCAAATAAGTGCTATCTTAGACTCTTTCAACATAGCCGCCGCCAAGGCAGACTACAACAAATACTTCAGCTACTTTACCGAAGACGCAATTTTTACCGGCACCGATGCAACGGAACGTTGGAACAAACAGGCATATATGATTTGGGCCAAGCCTTATTTCGATAAAGGCACCACGTGGGATTTTTCATCATTTGAACGACATATTTATTTTGACCAAACTGGTAACGTAGCCTGGTTTGATGAATTGTTAAGTACTCAAATGAAAATTTGCAGGGGCTCTGGTGTGTTAGTTATGAACGGAGACGAATGGAAAATTGAGCAATACATATTGTCAACAACCATTCCCAACAACCAATTAGATTCTATTATCCAAATTAAAAGCCATACTGAAGATAGCCTCCTTAAAAAATTAACAGATAAATAAACACATAGATTTTTATAAACAAAAATCATACAATTATGCTACAATTAATGGTGTTATACCCGCAACCAAAAGACGTGCAACAATTTGAAACCGACTACGCTAATCACATAGCATTGTTTCACGAAAAAACAGGAATACCTGTAAATGTAAAGCCCTACTCTATTACCAAATTTTTACCGACACCGCATGGTGCGGCAGCCTTTTATCAGATGTTCGCGTTGCCTTTTGATTCACCAGAATCCCTGGAGGCAACCATGTCGTCGCCCGCAATGGCGGAAATAGCAGGAGATGCTAACCGTATTTCTACAGGCGGTGCGCCGGTTATCTTAATTGGAAACCAGGATTAATAACAAAAAAAATAAATAAAAATGGACAATCATAACACCGCTCCTTCACCGGAAAATATTATGAAAATTGGCGCTGGCTTTTGGCCATCCAAAATTCTGTTAACCGCAGTAAACTTTCAGTTATTTACCAAACTTGCTGCGAGACCCAGGATGTCGGCGAAAGAAATAAAAAGTGACCTGGCATTAAATTGCACAGATAGACATTTGTACGACTTTTTAGATACACTTACCGGCTTCGGCTTTTTAGCAAGAGAAGGAATCCTGGAAAGTGCCAGTTATTCCAATGGTATGGATACTGATGTCTTTTTAGATAAAAACAAACCCTCCTACATTGGCGGAATGTTGGAAATGATGAATGAACGGTTGTATGGATTTTGGGGCAACCTCGAGGAAGGACTGTTGACCGGCAAAGCGCAAAACGAAGCAAAAAACGGCGCTAATTTTTTTGAACTGATTTACAAAAATGTTGAGCAGCTAAAACT
>JBGSIG010000961.1:0-6248 GCA_041742655.1 Ferruginibacter sp.
GATGTATCAATCATCATAATAAACTATAAATCTGCTAAACTGGTACTAGATTGTGTGCACAGTATTTATCAGCAAACGCATGGGTGTAGTTTCGAAATAATTATTGTTGACAACGATTCTAAAGATGATTGCAAAGAAAAAGTATTGACAGTTTTTCCTGCAACACTCTGGCTGCAAACGGGCTACAATGCTGGATTTGCAAGGGCAAACAATGCAGGCATCAGAATTGCCGAAGGTGACTATGTGTTAATATTAAATGCAGATACGATTATTATTGATGGCGCAATTGATAAAAGCATCGCCTTATTAAAACAGCAGCCCGATGGCGTAGGTTGTGGTGTGCAATTATTAAACACTGATGGTTCCAACCAAATTTCCGGCGCACATTTTATTAAAGGCGGTTTAAATACTTTACTGCCACTACCCTACCTCGGTAAATTGATACGTTATGTAGGATACCGTTTTAAATCTACCATACCCAGTGTGCAAAATATTACTGATAAAATTGAGGTAGATTGGATTGTGGGCGCTTATATGTTAATACAAAAAGCAACGCTGACAAAAAGTGGGCTGATGGATGAAGACTTTTTTATGTACGCAGAAGAAATTGAATGGTGCAGCCGTTTGAGAAAGCAGGGGAAATTATACCTTTTTGCAGAACCCAAAGTTATCCATATCGGTGGCGGCACCAGCAGCGATTATTATACAACCTCTGAAAATGAAAACAGCAAAAACCTTTGGAATAAAAAAGGCAGGCAAATAATTATATCGAATATGCTGCGCATTAGAAAACAGTTTGGAATAATTTGGTTTTTAATTATTGCCGGAACGTACTTTTTTGAAATACCGGTTTTCATTTTTTGCCTGCTCACCAATAAAATTATCACCGGTGGCAAGGCTATATACACCTGGAAGAATTGGATTGACTACACTAAAAATATGGGCGTATTATTGAGATATTTTTTTAAAATAATTTTGAACAAACCTTACTTTTATAAAGTAGTCTGACAATATGCAATTATCCATCATCATCATTAACTTTAATACTTTTACACTAACCTGTAATTGTATCCAGTCTATTTATGATAAACTGCTTGAAGTGGATTTTGAAATTGTGCTGGTTGACAATGCCTCGGTTGAATGTGATGCCAATTTATTCAAAGAAAAGTTTCCCGGAATCAATTTGGTTATAAGCCCGGTCAACAGTGGCTTTACGGGTGGTAATAACCTTGGCGTTGATAATGCTAAAGGCGATTACCTATTGTTACTTAACAGCGATACAGAACTGATCAACAATGCTCCAAAAATTTGCCTGGATTATTTATTGCAAAACAAAGAAGTTGGAATGGTAACCTGCCAGTTATTGTATCCTGACGGAAGAGTCCAATACAATTGTCGCCGCTTTAGAACCATTAGCTGGGAGCTGCTAGAAGTATTTCCTTTTTATAAGTTACTGCCGAAAGCAAAAAGAGAAGCACTGATGTTGCATCATTATTTCGATCATCAAAGTCCCGTTGACTGCGATTGGGTTTGGGGCGCATTCATGTTGTTTCCAAAAAGCATTATTCAGCAATTGCCAAAGAAAAAATTGTCCGACGATTTTTTTATGTATTGCGAAGACACCCTCTGGTGCTGGGATTTTAAGCAATTGGGTTACAAAATTCATTTTCTGCCGCAGGCCAAAGTAATGCATGTACATAAAGGAAGTGTGAGCAAAGACAAGTGGATCAAAATACGCACCACTTCTATACGCAACCATGCACAGTTTATGAAGAAATTTTACCCGGATGTAAGGTGGTATATTTTTGCGGCTATTTACTATACCAAGCAATATGGCGCATTGTGGTTGGGGAGGATTTTCAGGCAAATGAAAGGCTAATTCACCTTTTTGTTATTGAGAAAATATTGCTACTTTTAGCATTTAAAATCAACAAATATGCAAACATTAACCATTGAAATAACCCACAAAAATGGAATTGATGCCCTTCATAATTTAGCAGAAAAACGTTTCATCCGTATTGTTGAGCCGACAAGGAACTCTGTTGCATTACCGGGACAACCGATAAGTATAAAGGAATTCAAAGATTGGATAGAAGAAGCCGAAAATAACAACACTATTAGTTTAAAAGAAGCTAAAGATAAATGGGTAACAAAAAGAAAACAATTGCAACGGCTTACAAAGTAATCATTTCAAACAATGCTGTTTTAAATATAGATGAAGTTACCGGCTATATTGCTTTTGTTAATCATCAACCTTTGAATGCTATTAAAGTGGGTGATGCTATTTTTGATACCATCGAAAGAATACAAAACAATCCCTACGCTTTTAAAGAGTGTGAAGAAATTCCTACAAAAACTAAAATGTACCGCAAAGCTACTTGCCATAGCTGGTATATTATTTATAAAATAATAGGTCCAAATATTATCATTCTTGGCATCATTCACGCTTCCCGAAAACCCACCCAAATTAAATCGCTTAGAAAAATAAAATAGAAATTTCCGCCCATCGAATGTAACAAGTTCGTTGTAAAATTAATATTACAAAACACCCGTAAGATGAAGCCAGCAATAGTTTATAAACATCGCAATTTTTGAAAACAATCCGATTTTCAATAGTGGAGCAGGTAATGCTTTTTGAAACCGTATCATCTTTTGTAAAACAGTAGGAATATTTCCTTTATAATATTGCTCAATCTCTTGTACAGAATTAATATTAAAGTTTCTGTAGGTGCGCCAGTAATAATCAAATGCTGTGATATTCCTCAATGCCTTCTCGCGGATCTTTTCAAACAAAACATGGTTCTCATACATTTGAACAGCAATGTTTTTGTAGGTATAATTTGTAACCTGGTCTTCGTTTAAACCAACATGTATCAACACTTCCGGGATGTAACGGCACTTAATATTATTTTGCAACAACTCAATATAAAAAGCAAAATCAACTATGTATTTAAAGCGATTATCGTACTGGTACGGGACATCTTTTTTGATAATGATACAACTGGGGTTGCCGAAATAATTACGCTTCAACATATGGTATGGCGAAAGGCTTAAAAAAAAACGGTCCCACCAATTGCAGTGTATTATTTTTTGCGTGTTTCTAGCTGCATCTTCAAAAACAAAGGCACTATAAAAAAGTTGCGCATCGGGCTGCTGTTTGATGGCCGCAACAAATAATTCCAAACTATCATCGGTGGCAAAGTAGTCATCGTCATGCATTAATTTCACCCACTCCCCTGTTGCTTTCCTGGTGCCTTCATTCCAATTCTCAGGTGTTCCTAATGCAGTTGGGTTTTTATAGTAAATCAGTTTAAATTCATGGACATAATTATCGCAAAAATTTTTAACGGTATCTTCCGGGCTGTCGTCTGTAACAATAACTTCAAAATTCTTAAATGTTTGCCTGCCTATGGAATCCAACAATTTTTCCAGGTCGGCGATACGTTTGTATGCCGGTATGCAAATTGAAATAAAGCATTGATCACTCATCATTTACCGGCTTGTTTGTTAAAATATTTTTTCATTAAAAACAACAATACAAAAGGCCATGCCGAAACATGCGCCCATATTTTAATATCCCATAACCATTTAAGCTGATTACTAAAACTAATGTCCTCGTGTTTTAAACGGATGAGCCATCTTTTTAAAATAGTATTTTCAAACTCACTGGCTTTTGAATTAAATTCCGATGTGGAAGCAGGTAATTTCGGCTGCATTTTTTTGTGCCATAGCAAAGTGTACTCCAACCATTTATTTCCAAAACTACCACCCTGGGTAAGATGGACAAGGTCGATTTCAAACGTAACTATTACCTTGTATTTTTCGGCTACCCTGAAAGAAAAATCCAGATCGTATAAATGAAAATCTTTCAACAACACTTCGTCAAATTTAACTTCTTCCCAAACCTTTTTTTTGCAGCACAATAACACCCCATCCAGCACCTTTACTTCCTGCATCAATGAACCGGGCGCTGGATTGGAGTAGATTCTTTGATGGTTGCCTTTATCATCCACATGTGTAATACTACAACATTCAATGTCAGCAATACCCGTAAACCAGCCAGACGGCGTTTTACTTTTATATTTACTACCTGCAATACCAATTAGTCCAATGCCTGCGTCATCTCTAAAACAGGCCAAAAGTTTCACACCCCAGTTTTGGGTTTGAAAAAGTATATCCTCATGTACAAAACAAAGAATATCATATTGAGCTTTTGCGGCTCCCAAATTATAAATATGAGTAAGGCTTTTCGGCGATGCTGTATTATGAATAATAATAGCTTCCCAAACTACGCCAATGGTATCTGCAATGTTCTTTTGCACCTGTTGAGCCAGCACTTTATCTATGGAGCAGATGATTACAGAAATCATAATTATTGGCTGTTAATTCCTGGATTTGAAACAAACTGGTCCTTATACTGATCTTCAATTGAAGCATCTCCCGCTTTAACGTCAAACGGTTTTGTCATTTTTCTTTTCTCAATAACTAAAATACTATCGTAATAATGCAATGAATGTGTACCGGTAGTGATATTATCTATCGCCACTTTTGGCGTATGCCACGCATGAAGCTTATCGATAAAATTTTTACTAAACTCAATAAAAGAACGCTTCTTTTTATATCCGCCGCCAAAATGCTTCCAGTAAGAAGTATGAAGATCTTCACATATATACATTCCCTCATCCGCAACATGATCAAATAATTGGTTAAATGTAGTAACCTGCTGCTTCATGGTATGGCCTCCATCATCAATGAGCACATCGATTTTAGGAATTGAATTCTTCAAATTTTTAAGAAATGTTTCGTCTTCCTGCGAACCCATGAATATTTTTATATTCTCACTTTCCAAATTCTTGCATTCGGGATTTATATCTACTGCGTAAATAGTGGCATCTCCATTAAAATAATACTGCCACATTTGCAATGAACCTCCATGCGAAATACCAATCTCAAGGATATTGATTTTTCTCCCCTTCAAATGCTGTAGATGCCGATCATAAATTTCAAAGTAATGATTCCATTTATGGATCATTCTGTGTTTTTCATTTTTAAAAAAATGCTCAAGTTGATTCATTTTCCAGTTGTTTATAATTCCATAAAAATAACCGCATCCACAAATTACTTTCTAAAACAGAAAATGTTTAATTGTACATCATAAGATGTATTCGGATTTTTTGTCCGGTAAAAAGGTGTAGCATAGATTGATGCAGCCTCCTTTATATAAAAATCAAAACCTGCATCACTAACTATATTCATCATTTTCACAAGCTCTTTGTTTTGATCAAAACTGCCATGATATTCCAGAAACATGTTATTCACCAAATGTAAGTTGTCGGCAATATCCTGCAGTACCACGTTTTCTGCACCTTCAATATCTATCTTTAAAAAATCTACTTTCCTGGTTAAAAAATCTTTCAGCCGTACAGCCTTTACGGCGATTGTATTTGCGCTATCGCCTGTTTCGATTTTGCTTCCCATTGAACTTTCATTCGAAAAAAGCAATTCAGTATTTTCATTCCATATAGCTTCTTTGTACAGCTGCACACCCGAATAACCAAATGAATGTACATTCTTAGACAGGAGATTGAAGTTTGTTTCATCTGGCTCAAATGCTATGATTTCCGCTTTCGGAAAATTGCGTTTTATATAAATAACGCTCATGCCAATATTTGCACCACAATCAATTACATAAGCATTCTCCGGTAAATGCTGTTTGTAGATTTTATCAATAAAAATTTCTTTCAGCCCGTGTAATAATTCTGTGGCACTATAAAAATAAAGCGAACTGCCAAACAAGATGTGTGACCGTATTTTTCCCGGAGGTAAATGTTTATAGTACTTTAACGTGAACCAGTTTACATTTACTTCCCTATAAGGATTAGCCACAACAGCCTGCATCCTTTTTTGAATCCCATTAACAATATTTTTGAAAAAGCTGGTACTTGACATTAAAACTATTATTTATTGCGATTTAGAATTTGACAATTATTACACAGAAGAAAATTTAGGACTATCTATAAAAATTGTGATTGCAGTCTGTTAGACACAATACCATTTTTTAGAAATTCTTCCAGTCCTCTTCTTTTATCGTCGGTTAAATTATAACTGATATGCTCTGTATAGTACTCTTTTAAATCAAAGATTGCATAAGGATTTAAGCGAACAATTTCATCTATATGCTGCAAGCTATAGTCATTGGCATCATTAAACTTATTTATAAAATCTTCGCTCAATTTTTTGTTGCTTAC
>JBGSIG010000962.1:0-1971 GCA_041742655.1 Ferruginibacter sp.
GTGCCAACGGCTGGGCAGTGGTATCTACAAATGCCAACAATGCTTATGGAGCCAATTATGGAACAAGCATGGCTTGCCCGGCAGTAACAGGCTCACTATCGTTGATGTATGAACGCTACAGGCAGTTACATGCCGGGGTTGATCCCGGGAGCGATTTAATGAAAGCGCTGGTATGCAATACCGCTGAAGATTTGGGTAAAGCCGGGCCCGACTATACATTTGGTTTTGGAATGTTAAATGCCAGGAGGGCAGTAGAAGCAATAGAAAGCAACCGGTATTTTATCAATGCCATTGCAAACGGTGGAACAGCCAGTGAAACCATCAATGTTCCTGCCAATACAAAACAATTAAAAGTAATGTTGTACTGGGCCGATACAGCCGCCGCTCCTAATGCGGCCACATCCCTGGTTAATGATCTTGATCTTACCGTGAAGGAACCTTCCGCAATTTTTCATCGTCCTATGGTACTAAATCCTTCACCATTAAATGTAAATGACGCGGCGCACGAAGGCGAAGACCATATTAATAATATAGAGCAGGTAATTATTAATAATCCTGCAGCGGGAAATTATACTATCAATATCTCGGGCTTCTCAGTGCCATACGGTCCGCAGCAGTATATCATCGCTTACGAATTGGTTGCCGCATCTGTTACGGTGGAATACCCTTTTGGCGGCGAAACGATGGTGCCGGGTGAAATAGAAAATATTCGCTGGAGCGCCTATGGCGATGAAGCCAATACTTTTACGATTGAGTATTCAACAAATAATGGTGCAAACTGGACAACAATAAATAATAATGTAGCAGCCACTGCAAGAACTTTTGCGTGGACAGTACCGGCTACCATTACCAACAATGCGCTGGTAAGAGTGAGCAGGAATGGTAGTTCGCTAACCGGTAACAGCAACGCTGACTTTATTATTTTAGGGCGGCCCACTGTAACTGCAACCAATGAATGTGAAGGCGCTGTGCAGTTAAACTGGGCAGCCGTAACCGGTGCATCATCTTACAATATATTGCAGTTAACAGGTGATAGTATGAAAGTGATTGGCAATACCAGCTCGAATACGTTTTTAGTAAAAGGTTTGAATAAAAATGTAGCTGCCTGGTTGGGCGTCGCTGCAAAGAATGGCGCATTTTCGGGCAGGCGTTCCGTATCGGTAAGTGCAGTACCTAACAGTGGGTCATGTACGCTGATAGCTTTTAACAATGATTTAAAAGTAGACAGTATTTTATCGCCCAACACAGCGAGGAAATATTTTGCCGCCGAAAACAATGCTATGGCACCGGTAACAGTGTCAGTCAAAAATCTGGGTAGTGTGCCTGTTACAGGCCCAATTAATATTTCTTACAGTTATGGAGGTGCACCCATTACAGAAACCGTCAATACTACGATCCTGGCTGGTGGTTCGTACTCCTATACTTTTAGCGGTTTATACCCTGTTATTTCAAGTGGATATAAATACAATTTCAAATGCTGGGTAACATTGGCTGCCGATGCCAATCACTTAAATGACACTGCCTATAAAACTGTAAAATTTATTAAAAATAATCCGGTAACTGTAATGCCAGTTACAGAAGATTTTGAAACAATGCCCGATGCTGATTTCACAAAGGCTGAGATGGCAATTGGTGAAAACAGCTTTTTTGATTTTTCTGCAAGCACCGCTTCAGGAAGAGCGAGAACGTTTGTAAATACAGGGTTTGCACGAAGTGGTAACAGAAGCCTTACTTTAGATCAATCGCCGTATAGCGCAACCACCACCACTGTAGATTCTCTTACGTTAAATTACAATTTGATTTCCTATGCTGCCAACCAATTGCGGTTCGATTTTTATTATTTTAATCATGGCCAGGCAAAAAATTCAAATAATAAAATCTGGATAAGAGGTAGCGAAACAGATTCATGGG
Organism: Ferruginibacter sp.; assembly: GCA_041742655.1. Classification (GTDB taxonomy): domain Bacteria; phylum Bacteroidota; class Bacteroidia; order Chitinophagales; family Chitinophagaceae; genus Ferruginibacter. Next base: position 1,912 of record JBGSIG010000962.1, read on the forward strand.
TAGAAGCTTACGACTTATTTATAAATCAGGGCGAATTGGGGCAGTGGAAACACGGCCACT
>JBGSIG010000963.1:0-6006 GCA_041742655.1 Ferruginibacter sp.
AGTTTTTTCATAATAGCAAGTTGTTTTGATGAAGCAATAATGTTATGTCGAATCACAGAATCGGATTCTGATAACTTTAATCGGGCATAAAATTATTTATTCTGTTTAGCATAAACTTCCAAAATTATACAGTGATGAATATTGTACGTGGTATAAAAAGAAATTTCATTTCTTTACGTAATTAAAATTACCTTCCAAATTTGTGTGTGTAATTTATAATCAACGATGCTTACATGAATCAATTTGTACTTAAGCAAGGAAGTTCCAGGGAATTACAAATGTTTCCGCATGTGATGGAATTGGGTATAAAAAAGAATTCTTCTGTTCAGTTAAATTCATTCGGTGAGTCATCAACAGATAGTCTGCGTATCTATTATGTTATTGATGGGAAGTTTGAATGGTCTATTAATCAACATCAGTGTATGTTTTATCCTGGTGATGTGGCATTGGTATTACCCGGTCAAAAATTCGGCAGTAAAAAAGGTTTTTTAGAAATAGGCAGCCTTTCATGGATTCATATTAAAATACACAAGTTAGAAAGTGGTGAAACGATACCAGGAAAATGGAGTAGTTTATCAGAAAGCGAAAGCCTTGCAATTGGAAAAATTTTATTGCTGAGTTCTTCTCCCGCCCTGTCAAAGTTTAGTGAAGCCGGCCGCATACTGCAGTATTTGCAACATGAATTGTTTAAGCAGGAGATTGGTTATTGCACAAGGGTTAACCAGTTGCTCGATGAACTCTTTATTACAATCACGCGGCAGTTAACAAAACAGGACAACTCAGGCAGGGATTTTCCAAAAGCCTTTATGCAACTGGAACAGAAGCTGCGCCAGGATCTTTCGCACCAATGGACGGTAGAAGAGATGGCTGCAGTGATTGGAATAGGAACTACCTTGTTTAATGAAAAAGTAAAAAATTATTCAGGGTTTTCACCCATTAATTATTTGATCAACATACGTATTTCAGAAGCCATTAAATTATTAAAGAACCAGGATGCCAGTATAACCGATATAGCCCTGGATATGGGATTCTATTCATCACAACATTTTTCAACAACATTCAAGAAACTCACTGGCTATACTCCAAGTGATTTAAGAAAAAAAAATATTTCAAATGAGTAAAGTAAATGCTGGCAAAAAAGACTGTATTGTAACAATCGAATTGGGAACAAATGCAGTACGGGTAGTTGCTTTTGATTTAAATAGAACCGTTATCGGATCTGCGAAAGGTGCTTATCCTACCTTTCATCCCAAGCCAGATTATACGGAGCAGGACCCTGAACAATTATTTATTACCATGCTATATGTATTGAAAAATTTTCTAAATGAAAAAATCCATGCAGAAAATTATAGAGTCGTAAATATTTGCTTTAGTGCAGCCATGCATAGCGTTTTACCTATTGATAAAAACGGGGTGCCACTTGGCAACGTTATTATTTGGGCAGATAACCGTGGCAAGAATGAAGCAATGGAATTAAAAAATAGTACTCTTGGAAATACCATATATAAATCAACAGGCACCCCAATTCATCCTATGTCGCCATTGGTAAAAATAACCTGGATGAAAAACAAGGATAAAGAACAGTTTAAAAAAACCGACAAATTCCTTTCTATCAAATCTTATATTATTCATCAGTTAACGGGACAATATATTATTGATTACAGTCTTGCTTCAGCTACCGGTTTATTTAATATCCATACATTGAAATGGGATGCAAATGCGCTGGATTATGCAGGTATTACGCCAGCAAAATTACCAGAGCTGTCTACTATTTTTGATACCGCAGGCAAACTCCGCAAGGAATATCAAACTTTATTTGGGCTTAGTGCAGACACAAAAATTATTGTGGGCTCAAGTGATGGCTGCATGGCAACAATAGGTGCAGGTGTTTGGGGAGCAGGAAAAGCAACAATAACCATTGAAGACAGTGGCGCCATGAGGGTATTGGGTAAGGAAATTTTGCGGGATGATAAACAGCGCTTTTTCAATTATGTAATTACCGAAGGTTATTATGTGAGCGGAGGCCCAACAAACAATGGCGGAGTAATTTTTGAATGGTTTACAAAACAATTTGGTGATTTTAAAAATGCTTACGACATAGAAGCCTGCATGGTAGAATTAATTAATACTGCTACGAAAGTTGCTGCAGGTTCTGATGGCTTACTATTTCTCCCTTATTTATTGGGCGAACGTGCGCCCATTTGGAATGCAAATGCAAGGGGTGTTTATTTTGGATTAAATATCAATCATGAACAAAAGCATTTTGTAAGGGCCACTATAGAAGGCATACTTTATGAAATGCACAGCATCGGTAAAACACTGGAAGAACACCGCAGTATAAAAAGCTTATCCGTAAATGGAAGTTTCGCAACCATTCCATTTTATTCGCAAATAATTGCAGATATTTTTAATAAGCCCGTTGGCATTAGTAGACACAAAAGCAGTGTGGGGCTTGGAACTTTTTTATTAGCAGTTACTGAAATGGGTATTTATAAAAACCTGGATGATGCTGTTAAAACTGTGGAGTTTCACGAAACCTTTAAACCTAATAAACAAAATAACGATACTTATAAAGAGTATGCAAATGTGTTTGAAAAACTAAGCACAAAATTCAATGCAGAGTTTGAAGCAATAGCCAATCTTCAACAAAAAAATAGTTAACTAAATTAATCACCTAAATTAAAAACTTACAATTTTGAAAAAGAAACATTTTATTTTTTATTCGCTGATATGTTTGTGTGCAAACATATCAGCACAGCAGGTTACACCATCTCCCGAACAAATAAAAGCATACACCTCCAATTGGAAAGGAGAGCGCTCTGCCGACGGAAGGCCAAAGGTTTCAGACAGGTTGCTTGAACGTCTTAAAGCAGTTCATTTAGAAGAAGCGTGGGGTATTTTACGCAACAGGGGTTTTCAAAATCAATTTGAAGGCGACTGGATGGTGGAGCACCCTGATTCGGTAATGACGGGCAGGGTAGTGACTGCCCAATACATGCCGTTGAGGCCTGATGTTGACAGCATCATAAAAGCAAATGGCAAAGCAGAAGGCCGCAAAGGTGGTACAAATTCGTGGCCAATTGATGTTTTAAAAAATGGAGACATTTATGTTGCGGACAGTTATGGAAAAATAGTTGACGGAACACTTATAGGCGACAATCTGGGTAATTCTATTTATGCCAAATCGCAACGGGGTGTGATTTTTAATGGCTCGGTAAGAGACATTGAAGGACTGGATGACATCAAAGGATTTAATGCATGGATTAAGGGATACGATCCTTCATACATTCAGCAAATGATGTTGGCCGGGATAAATGTACCCATACGCATTGGCAGAGCAACAGTTTTGCCCGGCGATGCGGTGTTGGCTAAAAAGGGAGGAATAGTTTTTATTCCTGCTTATTTGTTAGAAGAGGTAGTAGTGAATGCGGAGTTTATTGCTATGAGAGATGAATTTGGGCACCAGCGTTTGCGGGAGCAAAAGTATACGCCAGGTGAAATAGATACTCAATGGACGGAAACAATAAAAAAAGATTTTCTGAAATGGATTGAAGACAATCCTGCTAAAGTGCCCATGACAAAAGCTGAATTAGACAAACTTTTGAAAGAAAGAAACTGGTAAAAAGTAAAAAAATTACAAGGGATAAATTGAAAATATTTACAAAGTCGAAAGAAACATTTTTTTAACAAGATAAAAAATAAAACATGACACCATCACAAAAGTATTTAGCAAAACTTGGGCTAAAAGATCAGGACGTTAACGACAGTAAAGTAAATGAAAAAGCCGAAGTGCCAGAAAACAGCCGCCGCTCTTTTTTTAAGAAATCAACTATGGGTGGTATTGCATTAGGGGGGGCGTTTTTGTTTTCACCTATTGAAGACCTTATTGCACAAAGCACTCAGAAAGTTACCCGCTTTTCCGGCCCATCAGATTTAAAAATAACGGACATGCGTTACTGTCTTACAAATGTAATGGGTGGCACAGCAATCATTCGCATTGATACCAACCAGGGTATCTATGGATTAGGTGAAGTGCGGGATGCAGCGGATGTACGATATGCCTTATTCCTGAAAAGCAGAATCCTTGGCCAGAACCCTTGCAACGTAGAACAAATATTTAAATCAATAAAACAGTTTGGTGGCCAGTCACGTCAGGCAGGTGGTGTTTGTGCGGTAGAAATGGCACTTTGGGATATTTGTGGTAAGGCTTATAATGTACCCTGCTGGCAATTATTAGGAGGGAGATATCGAAGCAGTATAAGAATGTATGCAGACACTCCTGAGTCCTCCTCACCGGAAGAACAAAAGAAGTTGATAAAATACAGAACTGAAGAGCAAGGCTATACGTGGTTGAAGATGGACGTATCTATTGGGGAGCTAAAAGGAATACCGGGTACACTGGTAAATGATAAATTCTGGAAAAGTCCACAAGGGAACCTGGCGCAATGGGGCGATCAAAGTAACATGATGTCTTATGGCAATACCCTTCATCCTTTTACACAAATACAAATTACCGATAAAGGTTTAGAGGTGTTGCAAGGTGTTGTTGAAAATGTACGCAATATGGTTGGCTATGAAATTCCAATCTCTACGGATCACTATGGACATTTTGATTATAATAATGGTATTCGTTTGGGAAGGGCCCTAGAAAAATATCGGTTAGCCTGGTTAGAGGATATCATTTCATGGGAATATACCGATCAATGGAAACGAATTACTGAAGCTATAGAAACACCTACAACTACTGGTGAAGATATTTATTTGCTAAAAAACTTTAAGCCCTTAATAGATGCTCAGGCAGTGGATATTGTTCATCCAGACCTTGCTTCTTCCGGAGGTTTATTAGAAACAAAACGAATTGGCGATTATGCAGAAGAAAATGGTATTGCAATGGCAATGCACCAGGCAGGTACGCCTGTTTCTTTTATGGCAAATGTGCATTGTGCGGCTGCAACCCAAAACTTTTTGGCGTTGGAGCATCACTCTGTAGATCTTCCATGGTGGGAAAGCCTGGTGAAAACAACTGATGGAAGAAAATTAATTACAAAAGGATTTGCTAATCTTCCACTTACAGCGCCGGGTTTAGGTATTGAATTAAACGAAGAGGTATTAAAACAACATTTACGTCCTTCCGATAAAAGTTATTTTGAACCAACTCCCCAATGGGATGAAAAACGTTCGCATGACAGGATATTCAGTTAAATAAAAAGTAGTTTTAATAGCAGAGCTTATTTCACGTAAGCTTTGCTATTTTAAAATAATCATTACCTAAATCATTAAAATAAATCTTGTCAATGAATAGTAAAATTGCCCCTTCACGTTGGTATCGCCTTATTCCTGTAGCGTTTATTACTTACAGCCTTGCCTATCTTGACCGTGCCAATTTTGGTTTTGCAGCGGCTGGTGAAATGGCTAAAGATCTAAATATTACTGCTGCAACGTCTTCATTGTTAGGATCACTTTTTTTTCTTGGTTATTTCTTTTTTCAAATTCCCGGGGCGCATTATGCCTCAAAAAAAAGTGCAAAAAAATTAATCTTCTGGTCGTTAATAAGCTGGGGTTTATTGGCAGCAGCTACGGGTATGGTAAGTAATATAAAAGTATTAATCGTCATCCGCTTTTTGCTGGGTGTGGTGGAAAGTGCAGTAATGCCGGCGATGATTATTTTATTAAGCAGGTGGTTTACAAAAGCAGAACGTTCAAGGGCTAATACTTTTTTAATTCTTGGCAATCCTGTTACTATACTTTGGATGTCTATTGTATCAGGGTATTTAATAAATTCCGTGGGGTGGCGTTGGATGTTTATCTGGGAAGGATTGCCTGCTGTAATCTGGGCATTTTTTTGGTGGCGGCTGGTAAATGATAAACCAGCAGATGCCAAATGGATGTCGCAAAACGAAAAAGATATTTTAGAACAGGCACTACAAGCAGAACAACAAAGCATAAAACCTGTAAAAAATTATGCTGCTGCTTTTAAATCAAGGGTGGTTATTTTACTTTGTTTGC
>JBGSIG010000964.1:0-9531 GCA_041742655.1 Ferruginibacter sp.
ATTTCCCAAACATCGGGACATGGTGATTTTCTTTCTCCCAATGCTGTTCCAAGGGATGCAGCAGCAAGCCTGGATTTTACAGAACGTAATAATTTCGGAGTAATAGCTGACGGTGCAGATGAGGTATTGAAACGGGTAAAGGAACAACTTCGGCTTGGTGCCACACAAATAAAACTGGCAGCAGGCGGTGGTGTCTCTTCTACTTACGATCCGTTGGATGTGTCCCAGTTTACAGAGGCAGAAATGAAAGCTGCCGTTGATGCTGCCGAAAACTGGGGTACCTATGTTACTGTTCATGCTTACACGCCAAGAGCCATACAAACAGCGCTGCGTGCAGGGGTGCTTTGCATAGACCATGCACAGCTTATGGATGAAGCAACAGCAAAAATGCTGGCCGATAAAAAAGCATGGCTAAGCCTGCAGCCTTTTATAGATGAAGGCAAAAGCCTTTATGCCGAAGGGTCTCCCAATCGTATCAAACAACAGACTATGATGAGAGGCACTGATAGTGCTTACCTGTTTGCAAAAAAATACAAGATTAAAACTGCCTTTGGAACCGATTGTTTATTTCAGCCAAAGCATGCAACAAACAGGGCGGCTGATCTTACCAAATTATTACGCTGGTACAAGCCTTACGAAATATTAATAATGGCAACCTCTACTAATGCACAATTACTTGCCTTGAGCGGCCCACGCAACCCCTATCCCAATAAACTTGGTGTAATAGAAGAAGGAGCGTATGCAGATATTTTACTGGTAGACGGTAATCCGCTTATGAATTTGAGCATACTGGAGGACTATGATAAAACTTTATTGCTGATAGTAAAGGATGGAGTGATTTATAAAAATACGCTTAACAAATAGTTCCCTTCGAGGCAGCGTCTCCGGCACTGGACGTTGCGTAAACGATTAGCACAGCATGGTCCTCAGCCAACACACAAACCCATGGAGAGACGCTGCTGAGAAAAGCACACATTAAAGTTTTCATTTTCAACCAGTGAATGTATTTTTGGTTATTGCCTGGTATCATATATTTACGTGTTGCGCACGATGTTCAAAAGCACTCTACTATCATGAGGACTTTGACTGACCGGACACAAAAGCTGTTAATAAATTTAGCGTAAATGAAAATAATATCTATTCTTGCATTAGCACTATTGATAGCTGCTTGCAGTACATCCAAAAGCGACACAGATTATGGCCTGGTAGCTGAATATGAGCCTTCAGAATATGTCATACTACCTTTTAGGACAGGCCTGCATGAAATGAGTTCTGCTTCTGATGATACCCTGACTGTAGCAATGTTAAATGCCCTGACACCCCATGTGAAAGTTTTGTTTCTTTATAGTGATTCTTCACAGCTGTCTTTTATGAGAAACAAACTCGCAGAATGGGCTGTATCAACAGACAGCATTGTGTTTATGCATACCAACGCAAAAGGCGGTGGAGCCATTACTGATAAAGCGCCACTTATACTCGCCAATGCAAAAGGCGAACTAGCCACTATTGACTTTGCCTGGGGATGTTATGGATTGTTTCCTCCGGGAGATTCCTGTGCAATCAAGGATGGAGATTTTGATATTAACCTGGTAAAAGATTTAAATATTCCGGTGCTGGGTAAATCTTCCATAGTGTGGGAAGGTGGATCGAAACAATACAACGGCAAGGGAACAATACTATTAGTGGAACAGTTAGAACTGCAAAGAAACCCCGGCTTTACAAAAGAACAAATTGAGCAGGAACATATTTCAAAACTTAACCTTAAAAAAGTTATATGGTTAAAAAAAGGGGTAGTTGAAGATGATATGCTAAGGATTTTACCCTATGGTTATTATCCTGTAGGATGCGGAGGCCATGTTGATGAATTTTGCCGTTTCGTAAATGACTCAACCATTATGTTAGCCGAAGCAACACTGGAAGAAAGTAAAACTGATTCCATCACCCTGGAAAATTATCAACGCATGGAAGAAAACTATGCCATTCTGAAAAATGCCACTGATCAAAATGGAAAACCCTTTAACATCATTCGTGTACCTATAGCCGAACAAAGCATTTATGAAATGAAGTATGAAGATATAAACCCGTGGTACATTGATTATTTTGCGGGAGCCAAACCGGGCAGCACAGTTAAAGTAATAGCTGCAACAAGCTACCTCAATTTTTTAATAGCTAATGATGTAGTGATCACAACTAAATACTGGAAACCGGGCAGGCATGAAGCAAGCCGGATAAAAGATGAGAAAGTATATAAAATATTTTATGAGGCATTCCCCGGAAAAAAAATAGTACAGATAGATATGGAGGGTTATAATAATGAAGGCGGTGGCATACATTGCAATTCTTATAGACTCCCGTTCGGTACTTCTTTCAATAAAAGCTGAGTTTCTGGTCGTATTTTTTTATCGGCTTAGAGCAGGTGATCATTATTCCAGTATTATAGAACGACTAAGTTTTAGTTGCTAAATATAGATCCTAACATTTTATTCATGCATCAAAAAAAATATTAACTTCGATAGCGTCTGATATCATATATTTATGAGTTGTCTGCTATAGATAAACAAATATTTTAATCATCTCTCTAAATGCTTACAATGTGCCGCTTAAAAGTAAAATTTTTTTAACCCTTTTGATATTGGCCTTTAACCAATATGTCTATTCGCAAAAAGAAGTTACTATAGTATCAAATAATTTACAATTGTCGGGAACTTTAATAGACCCAAACAATGCAGCCGAAACAGTTGTACTAATTATTTCCGGTTCAGGAAAAACGGATAGAGATGGAAATACGAATGAACTTGGTTATATTAATAATTGCCTTAAAATGATTGCTGAAGATTTGTCCGGTAAGGGAATCGCTTCACTACGATATGATAAAAGAGGAGTTGGTAAAAGTATAAACGATTCGTTAAACGCAGAATTATTAAGGTTTTCTCAATACATTGATGATGCTACTAACTGGATCAACTATTTAAAATCAAAATATAAGCATGTAATTGTACTTGGCCATAGCCAGGGATCATTAGTCGGGATTATTGCTGCCCAAAAGGCACATCCAGATAAATTTATATCTTTAGCTGGTATTGGAGAATCGGGCTACAATACGCTTAAACGACAACTGTCTAAACAACCCAAATTTGTAACCGATGCAGCAAACCCTATACTGGATAGCTTAAATAACCACATCAAAGTTGACAGTGTTCCAAAGTTTCTTTACAGTGTATTTAACCCAAAACTTCAGGACTATTTAATATCATGGCTAAATTATTCTCCGGAAAATGAAATCAGGAAGTTAGACATACCAATTTTAATTATACAGGGAACAACAGATATTCAAATTACTGTAGATGATGCAAAGATGTTGGCAAATTCAAACAAGAATTCAAATCTCGTTATTATCGAAAATATGAATCATGTTTTAAGATATTTTGAAGGTGATCTAAATCAGAATATTTCAACATATTCCAATCCAACTTTACCATTGCATAAAGAACTTATGGCAACAATTATAAACTTCATTGAAAAGTGACTCAGGAAAAATTATGCAGCACACAACATTGAGCTTTGCGTCGACCTGGGTCTGGCAAACAATCTTCCCTACCCTTTCTTCCAGGCACCGGCTCCGGAATGGAACGTTGCGTAAAAGATAAGCACCGCAACGTCCTCGGCCAACACAGGAAGCCATGGAGAGCCGTTGCTGAGAAATAGTTATTGCTTAATATCATATATTTACTTGTTGTGCGCCATTCCCCTATTTTGGGCGACCAGAATTAAATTCGTTGGCTAACAGGTTGACAAAAAAAGTCGAAAATTAACATTAAAAAAACGTTAGTGAAAATTTTAAACAACCTCAAACTGCCAAAAAGTAAGATGAAATATATAATGTGTGAATAAAATAACATCCATACTTAAACTCCATAAAAGATGACGGGCGACCAGGATTCAATAGATTATCAACAATTATTTGAAACGTCTAATTCCCCTTCAGACTATACAAATAGTATCTATCTATTTTATATTGAATTAGCTGAGATTACAGAATTGACAGAATATTTGGTAGTGAAACATTTGGAACATAGCGATCACAAACAAATAATTAATAGAACGCCGATTAGTTACCTCCTCTATGCTTCGATACAGGATATTCCTAACATTGTTAGAGATTTTGGCATCAATAATATAGCAGTATACCAAATTGTCAGACTTTCAAAAATTCGTACTTTTATTTAACCAATAAGTGGATCTATAATAGCTTTATCAATTAGGAACCTGTTAAATAATTCAACAAAAGTTGCCTAAATAAATATTACATTGAACCCGTAAATGAAAATCAGCATGAACTCAAAACAGCTAAATTTTTTACACTACAGAAAACCTTCGTGAATTAAAAACCTTCCTTCAAATGAAAAGAATTATTTTTTTACTTGTAACATGCTTTTTTCTGGCTAACTGCAAAGAACAAAAAAGTGAGAGCAGTACAATTGATTTTGAAAAGGAAAAAGCAGCAATTCAGGCTATCATTGCTAAAGAAACAGAATCTTATTACAAACAAGATTTTGAAGCGTGGAAAAGTACATACCTGCAAACCCCGGCTTTTCGAAAGTTTGGATATTGGGAAGGGTATACTGAAAAGGTAGTCTCTTACATTGGTTTTGAGTCATTGTCAACAGAAAAGAAAAAGCAATTCGATAGTAATGAAACACTTTGGCAAGGGTCGAACGAAGAGCGAACAAATGAAAATTTTCGAATCTCGAATGATATGGCCTGGTACACTTTTGAACAAAACTCCTTCGAAAAAAACACCCGCAAATTTCTTGGAAAATCTTTAGAGACCCGAATACTTGAAAAGGAAAATGGTGAGTGGAAGATTGCATATTTAGGGTTTCATTATTACCCCGAGAAAGCTGTAAGTAAATAGTACGGGAAAAATTAGATAATGAGATAACAGCGACACGCTCTCACCATTCACAGCGTCTTACTTCGGTTGGCATTATGGGGTGATGACGAATATACTCTAAACTTCTATTGGTTATTCGGCTTCAGTTCCGGGCGTACGATTTACAAATACCGCCACAGCTCCAAGCCGCAATGCTGGCAACAATTTCTTCCGGGCAACGTCTCTCAACGAGCGATGAGCGAAGGCGAGGACGTTGCGTCAATAGGAATGAGAGGCTTGAGTAATATTATCCCAGTCGGGCAATCGCAACGTCCTTGCCATCTCGCAAAGCTTTTAGTAAGAGATGTTGCTCGGAAAGAATTTAGCCTTTTTTGTTTGAGGCTATAGTAATCATTAGCCAGTTACAAATACTTATGTTGGTTTACAAATATTTAACCTGCGGAATTGCGTAAATAAACGATTGTACGAAGTTATCAAGAGGTAGCCTGACAAACGCTGAAAAATAAGCTCGCCTCCTTCCGGGCAACGTCTCCGACATGGCATGTTGCGTAAACTATAAGCACATTAATTTCCTCTGCCAACTCACTAACACAACGGAGAGAGTTGCTAACAAACGCTACCCTGCAAAAGCACTTATAAAATGATTTTATCGCCAACCCAGTCCCGGTGCAACATGCTCCAAAATAGCCGACAGCACATGAACGTTATAGTCAACACCAAGGGTATTGGGTATTGTCAGCAGCACCGTATCTGCCTCTTGTATCGCTTCATCCATGGCCAGTTCTTTGATAAGCTGATCGGGTTCAGCGGTATAACTTTTTCCAAAAACGGCTCTTTTCTCAGGTTCGATGTAACCAAAACTGTCTGAGCCTTCTGCCTGCCCAAAGTATTGCCTGTCGCGTTCAGTCACCAAAGCAAAAATAGAACGGCTTACGGAAACCCGGGGTTCACGTTCGTGCCCGGATTTTTTCCAGGCTTCTTTGTATAATCTGATCTGTTCGGCCTGCTGGATATGGAAAGGTTTGCCACTTTCATCAAATTTCAGGGTAGAACTTTGCAGGTTCATTCCTTGCTCCGCCGCCCAAACCGCAGTTGCATTAGAGGCGGCACCCCACCAGATACGTTCCCGCAGGCCTTCCGAAAATGGTTCCAGTCGTAACAAGCCCGGCGGATTGGGGAACATGGGGTTAGGGTTAGGCTGGGCAAATCCGGCACCTTTCAATTTTTCTAAAAACTCCAACGCTTTTTGTCGTCCCATATCGGCATCGTTGCTGCCTTCTTCAGGTGCGTAACCGAAATAGCGCCAACCTTCAACCACCTGTTCCGGCGAGCCCCGGCTGATGCCTAATTGTAAACGCCCACCGGCGATGAGATCGGCTGCACCTGCATCTTCCACCATATAAAGGGGGTTTTCATAGCGCATGTCTATCACACCGGTGCCAATCTCTATACTGCTGGTTTTGGCACCAATGGCTGAAAGCAAGGGAAAGGGCGATGCCAATTGCCTTGCGAAGTGATGAACGCGAAAGTAAGCCCCATCTATCCCCAATTCTTCAGCAGCAACTGCCAGATCAATAGACTGAAGTAATGTGTCGCCAGCCGTACGGGCTTGATAAGATGGATGGTTGGCCCAATGCCCGAATGATAGAAATCCTATTTTCTTCATACACCAAAGTTAAGCAAGCTTAGCTGTCTATAAATGCCTGGTTGGCGCAAACTTGGTAGCAAGGGTTTTTGTGAGTTGCCTATGCTTGTGCCATGCAACAAAAACCGCTAACTGGTAGTAGCAATATTTTCCATCGCAAGGGTTCGTTGAACCCGAACCTCATCCCAGCACGATCTCTCAACGAGCCATTGAGCGAAGCGGAGTACCTTTCATTAACAGGGAAGAAAAGTTTGAACAATATGATCTCATTCGGGCCATCGTAACGTCCTTGCCATCTCGCAAAGCTTTTAGTAAGAGATATTGCTCGGAAATAGTTTTAAAAGGTTTCATCGACAGGCTTTTTTTGCCAGGTTTTGCTTTTCAAAAAAGAGAAAATTCTCTTTTGGGTGATGGACTTTTAAAAGGAAAGACTGCACGAATTATTTCTACACTTGACCAACCTGCCTGGTTTTATTGGCTGGTAAATCATCAACCCAGCTATTGGGCTATGAAGAGAAACACACTCTATTACTGTGGTGTAAGAAACATAAAAGCAACATACATTGGACCAATATGATTATCGAAGAATAAGTTCCGTGAAAAATGGCTGAATAAAGTGGAACAAATAGGATATCAACAGAAATAGAAAAAACAACGAACTGTCAATATTTGGTGTTTGCCGTTGTTGGTGTGTCTTTAAAATAATCACTTATGCCAATACGCAGCCATTGTATCTGCAACTGCAGAAGCGTTAACGATAAAATAAGGTTGTGTGTGCGCACACACATTACAAATGATTTGATAACTGGTTGCTGAAAGGGCTTCTACCATAGTCGGTGCATCACTCCAATCCTGCGGCTGACTTGTTACTTACACTACCCGGGCATCATCTCTATAAATAAAAGTCCCCCGAAATTGCGGGGTACTTTTATTTACGGATGCTTATTAAGCCTTCACCGCATCAAATGATTTTTGAAGATCATTCTTTATGTCTTCGATATGTTCAATGCCCAATGATATGCGCAAAAGTCCGGGTTCTACACCAGCAGAAATTTGTTCGGCCTCACTCAGTTGTTCATGAGTAGTGGTGGCTGGATGTATGATGAGTGTTTTGGCATCGCCTACATTGGCTAAATGGCTGATCAGTTTCAACTCATTTACAAAAGTATCAGCTACCGTTTTACCGCCTTTTATTTTAAAGGACAACACGCCACCAAAGCCACGCTTTAAATATTTTTTTGCCAGTGTATGGTATTTACTGGATTCCAGACCCGGATAATTTACATACTCAACCTGCGTATGTGCCTGCAGCCATTGAGCCAGTGCCAGGGCATTCTCTACCGTACGATCTACCCGTAGCGACAAAGTCTCCAGCCCCTGCAAAAATAAAAATGAATTAAATGGACTTAAAGTAGGCCCCCATGTACGCAAGCCTGATACCCGCAACCGGATGATATACGCAATGTTTCCAAACGGGCTACCGGCTCCAAAAATCTCCCAGAATTTCATGCCATGGTATCCTTCGTCGGGCTCAGTAAACTGTGGAAATTTGCCATTGCCCCAATTATAGTTTCCTCCGTCTATCACTATACCACCAATACTATTGCCATGGCCACCAATCCACTTGGTAGCCGCTTCTACAACAATATTTGCACCATACTCAAACGGTTTGAATAAGTAACCGGCCGCACCGAAAGTATTGTCTACCACCAATGGTATATCATACTCTTTTGCAACCGCTGCAATGGCTTCAAAATCGGGAATGCTAAAGCCGGGGTTGCCGATCGTTTCTAAATAAATGGCTTTTGTTTTGTTGTCAATTTTGGAGGCGATACTGGCGGAATTGTCACCTTCTGCAAAACGAACTTCTATACCAATGCGCTTAAACGAAACTTTAAATTGATTGTAACTACCCCCATATAAAAAGGAAGAGGCTACAAAATTATCGCCGGGTAATAGTAAATTATGCAATGCCAAAAACTGTGCACTCATCCCCGATCCGGTGGCAACCGCACCTACACCACCTTCCAGTGCCGCAACCCGCTTTTCAAAAACATCGGTTGTAGGATTCATAATGCGGGTGTAAATATTTCCGAACTCTCTTAGTCCAAAGAGGTTGGCTGCATGTTCTGAACTTTCGAAAACAAAAGAACTTGTTTGATAAATGGGTACCTGCGCTGCATGCGTGGTAGCTTCCGGAGAGTACCCGGCATGTATCTGCAGGGTTTCAAAATGCAATGGCGTTGTAGACATATTTATAGATTTAATCGTTATTTAAAGTCTATAAATTTAGTGTGCTTTAGGTTATAAAAGCAAGTTAAAAGCGAAAAAATTATACTGTGGCCATCGAATTACTTCAGAAGGTAAGATTGCAGTTCCGGCAATTCTTTTTGCCGCTGCTGGTATAACATGCACAAAATAAAAAACTTAACCGGTCAGGGCAGGCTGCTGTTGTGTCCCCGGCCAGCAGCCGAACCCAACACAAATAAAAGGCAGTAAACACATAAAATATCCCCGTTTGGCTAAGGGTGGTAGCAAGGGGTTTTGAATAAGCAAAGTTTCGTACAGTGTTTATTATAACCGTGTTATACGCTACTGGTAAGCTCCTTCAGTTTTATGTTTAAAATAGAATGATTCAACGAATAGTCTACCGGTACATCAATCACATGCACTCCTTTTGCATCAAGGCAATGCCGGATAAGCGATTGTAAACTTTCATCGCTGGCTGCCCGGTGGCCGGTGGCACCATAACTATTAGCATAAGCAACAAAATCAGGATTATTGTAGTCCAGTCCGCCTTCACTTAATCCCATACCTTCCTGTTTCCATTTGATCATTCCATAGGCTCCGTCGGTAAGGATAATAACTACCAGGTTAAGCTTTAAGCGTACGGCCGTTTCAAGTTCCTGCGAATTCATCATAAAACCACCATCGCCACAAACTGCTACCACCTTGCGATCAGGACAAACAAGCTTTGCTGCCATCGCCACCG
>JBGSIG010000965.1:0-2952 GCA_041742655.1 Ferruginibacter sp.
TCGGCGGCGCGCCCGCGAACGAGATCGAGCGCGTCTTCGCACAGTTTGTTCAGGTCCGTCGGTTCGACGTTCGGTTCGCGCTCCTTCGAGTAGCTGAGCATGTCTAGGATGAGGTCGTCGATCCGCTTCTGGTTGCGCTCCACCAACTTCCAGCCCTTGCCGAGCAAATCGGTGTCGCTCTCCTTGATCGACGCCACCAGGTCCGGCCGCCGCCAGCGTCCCGGCTGGTTCACGTTCCAGGTAAGTTCTACCATCACCACCGGACCAAATTTCCCCTGCTGCACAAATTCTGCGGCTGCCTGGTAATTTTTGCCACTGCGTCTTTGAGAACCAATCTGTACAATTTTACCAGATTCTTTTACAGCCTTTAATGTAGCGATGGCATCGTCCATTGTTTCGGCAAAAGGCTTTTCCGTATAAGAATCACAGCCACCTTTAACCGCTTCGATAGTATGCAGCGCATGTTGAAAATCTGCCGTACTTATGATTACGGCGTCAACTGTTTTACTATTATATAAAGCTTCGTTATTGATATACTGTTTTATTTCATGCCCCATTTTTTGTTGCAGGAAGCTGCCGCCTTCTTCGCGGCGCACTTTCCATATATCAGATATCGCCACAATATCAAAATTCAACTCTTTGTTGTTACTTAGAAACGCCGGCAGCAATGATGCTCTAAAACGGTCGCTAAACCCTACCACGCCTACCTGCACCCGGTCATTGGCGCCAATAATTCTACCATAACTTTTGGGGCTAAACGCAAGTGAACCCAGGTAAACTCCAGCAACTGCTTTAGTTGATTTTCTGATAAAATCTCTTCTCGATGACATAAGTATTATGATTTAGTAATGAATAAAATATTTTTGTATCCGCCCAACAATTTTAAATAATGTAAAACAATGAAACAATAAAACAATCCAACCATTCAACTATTTTAACTCCTGAATTTTTATACTCCTAAACGACACCGCATTGCCATGATCCTGTAATAGAATATGGCCTTGAGCAGCCATGCCGAAGTCGGGCCATTTTTCATACTTACTCCTCGCTACCAATGCATAATAATATGGAGCGCCCCGCTGGTATTCCAATACTTTCCATCCATTAAGCCAATGCTCTACGCGGTTATCTGGGTATACAACAATCATCCCTCTGTTCCATTCGCCGACTGGCCTTCTTGCCCGTGGCTCTCTTAACGAAGGAATCAAGTCGTACAGCGATGCCAATGTGCGGTTACCCACTACACCCAATTTAGCGTCGGGATGTTTGGCGTCGTCTAAAACCTGGTATTCCAAACCAATTGCTGAACCTGCATTAGCCTCACTCTCCGTAACAAAATATTTCACACCGCTGTTGGCACCTTCCGTTAACTTGAAATCAAACTGGCAAATAAAAGCGTTGTATTGCTTATCAGTAACAATATCTCCGCCATTGGCAGATTCAGCACCCGAAGAAGGCAACACACTTAAAACGCCGTCTGCTATGCTCCAGCCTTTTTCAGGAAATTTATCTTTATAAGCGCCCCGCCAGCCATCGGTATTTTTTGCATTCCATATTAGAGATACACCGTTTCTTTTTTCTGCTTCTGAAAGATTATTAGGAATAAGATTAACAACAAAAATATTATTGTAAGGCGAAGGCTTTATTTTGCCCGTTTGAATACGCAGATTGCGCCAATGTATTTGTCTTCCTTCATCTTTTTTATCACCGATTGCATGCACCTGCAGCGCAATAAAACCACGGGTTGTCACATCATCTACCACATAGGCCGTTGGGCTTCCATTAAGCCATGTTCTAATATTGGTTCCAATGCATTCAATGCGGGCATGATTCCATTGAGATTGCTTAAAAGCCTTTCTTGCAGCGGGGTTCAGGTCTAATGGATATAGCCAGTCGCGACGGGCTTCATCATAAATGCCCCCGCTCCAGCGACGTTTGCTCGGGTCAATTTCGTACTGGTATCCATGCACTCTTCCATTTTGATAACCGGCCTTGCTTTCGCTGCGGAACTGCACTCCGGAGTTCATTGTGCTGTCCACTTTAAAATCGAACTCTAAAATAAAATCACCATATTGCTTTTCTGTTGTCAAAAAAGAGTTGGACTCACCAAACACAGTAGTTCCTGTAATTTCGCCATTTGCAACAGAATATTTTGCTTTGCCGTTTAATTGTTTCCAGCCCGCCAGGTCTTTTCCGTTAAAAAGATTTTGCCATTGCGCTGATTGGGCCGTACCAGTAAATACTGCCAAAACAAATAAGGCAGGTAATAGTAGTTTGTTCATATTGCCATCGTTAAAAATATTATTGAAGATAACAACAAAAACCTAAAACGCAGCTGCACTTGGTTTTGCCGTTAAGGCGTAAAGGCGTTTTTATATCCATGAGATAGAAATCTAACCTTCTTTCGATACCGAATGATCGGCACCGGTAGGTATACTACCTCAACGTATAAATGTCTTAACGGCTTTTTCAAGTTCTTTGTAAAGAAAAACGTCCGGCATAGGATCCCATGACTATCGGATTTAAATACAACCTTTTGAAATGTAGATTAAAAAAAGAGGCTTATCTTCTGTTTTTGAAATTCAGTTAACTAAATGGGCTTTGTCATGCACACACTATTCTCAACATCCTCATACTGGCCGAAATTTTTTATTATCGAATACCCGGCCTTTTCATACAGCCTGATTGCCTCCGGTTGCCTCTTGCCTGTTTCTAAAATACATTGCTTGTATCCGAGTTCCGATGCCCACATTTCTAACTGACTTAAAATATCAAGGCCTGTGCCAAGGCCACGGTATTCCGGTAGTACAAACATCCTTTTAATCTCCACCGTTTTTCTATCATATTCCTTAAAAGCGCCACATCCTGCGGGCATATTGTCAACATAACATACCACCACATTCTTTATGGCGCCTACACTGTTAAACTGCGCATAAAAATTATGCTCATCCC
>JBGSIG010000966.1:0-4325 GCA_041742655.1 Ferruginibacter sp.
CCTGGCGTAAAAGTCCGTATAGATTCATGTAAACGTTGGCTATCCACACCAACGAAAATAAAGCCAGTACATAGCCGCGCCAATCCATTAGCAATAATTTGTAGTTAGTGAAAAAAATAAAAAAAATGGTTACATAATGGCTAAAGCAATATTCACACGTAAAAAGATAAAAAAACTTTCTTTTCAAAAATGGCTTTTCGCTGTCACAACGGCTTTTACAATATTCCCGTGGTTCTTTAAATATTTCTTCCTGGGTTACCGTCCATGACACACAAGCAATAGGTATTGCCAAAATAAAGAGCCAAATTAACTGCAGGTAAATATCCATGGTTTTATATTAATTGTGTGAAGGCATGATTGAAAGCATTCGAAATATTGTTTCAAGTGGTATCCTATTTAATCCGGCAAAATCTTCACCATCAAATTTTTTAAATACACTTTACTTTTGGGGTCGTGGCCCTGAAGCGCAAAAGTGCCGCTGGAAATTTTTCGTTGAGCATCATCCTCGTCACGCTGTACATTATCTGGTTCGGTATAGTCCACAACTATTTTATCATTTATTTTAATTTGCACTCTTTTGCCTTGTACAATTATCGACTCGGTAAACCATTCATTGTCTTTTACAAATACTTCTTTCACATCGGCAATTCCATAAAGGCTGCCTGTTCTGCGCCAATCGGTATGTGAGTTATTAACCTGCACCTCGTACCCTTTTTTCGGCCATCCGCCCTGCTGGAATGCTGTGTGGAAATAGATGCCGGCATTAGATCCCGGTGTTGTCATCACTTCTGCTTTAAATTCAAAATTTTTAAAATTGTGGTCGCCGATATCTCCCTCGTAAAATAAATGTGCTGTTTTTCCGTGCGCCACTATCATTCCATTTTCAACAGTAAACGTAGCTGCATTGTCCCCAATTTTCCAGTTTGATAGCGACTTGCCGTCGAATAATGACTTCCACTCGCCTTGTGTATTGCCATCAATAAATGCTGACACAACAATTAAACAGGTGGCAATGGCTAAAAAAGAAATGATTTTTTTCATTGCAGTTTTTTTAAATAAATAAAAATATTCGTTATGGTACGAATCTACTCTCTTTTACCGAATAAAGTTTAGCGGGTGGTATTTTGCCGAGAACGCGTTAAAACGTTTTTACTTTTTTTCAACAAGTGGTTTGTAACAGCAACCACGGCTCAACGAATTATAGGGAAATTTCGACGGCTTATTTATAAAATAATTTTCCTCTGTCGGCAACACCGCTTGATACATACTGGTGTAGAAAATGTCGCTGCTCCTTTACTCTTAGGGTTAAAGCATCCAGCCTTTTTTGTATAGGCGCAGGATCGTACTGCAAATTCTCAACTGTTTTTCCTATTTGCCTCAGCTTTCTTTCGGCTGAGGATACAATGCCTGCGATGGGCTCCAGTAAAGCACTTATTTCAACATCGGGCTTTGTGGGAATAAAGCGGTTGTTTCGGTATTCAACAAAATTATTAAAAATAGCATTGGCCCTGTTTAGATCTGCTACCGCAGAATTGTATAGGTTCATATCCTCATCTTCATACACAATAGCAATCTTCATGTTCACATAACTGCGCCAAATATTTACCATGTCATTTTCCAGGCCGGCCAGCTTTATCCGTTGTAAAGAGGCTTCCAACTGGTGAAGGCTATCGAGTTGAAGAAAAGCAATTACTGAATCTGCAACATTTAAAGCCAATCCATGCTTTCGTGTATAAAAATTACCTTGGCTAAATTCCCTGTTCGATGCCGGGTAAGGCAGCAACTGCCAAAGCGGATCAAAAGGCATGTGCGTTGCAATAAATTCTGTAGGGCTTACCAAAAAAAAGTTCTTTCTGCCACCCGGCCCTGCATCCCAGGTAGGATCGCACAAAAGCCATTCCTTGTCCGGGTACACGGCGCACCAGGAATGCCCTGCTCTTTTTAGCGAACCCGACTGCATGGTGTAGCCCGAAACAATAAATGAAGGTATGCCACACTTTGAAACGATGTCACTGAATATAGCAGCGAAGTTTTCGCAGACTCCCTTTCTTCTTCTTAAAGCACTCGACACTTTAATTTGTGGATCTGGCCCCCAATTGATATTGTACATGCTGTCTTTATCGTAACTGATATTGGCAGTAACCCATAAATAAGCTGCCAATAATTTTTCTTTGTCGGTTTTAAAATTTGATTGCAGGTAGGCGGCGATCGATGCGGTAGAATATGTTTCTTTTTCCGGAATATTCATTGCCTTACTGCTATACATATAATTGCTATACTCCTGGCTTTTAGCACCCAGGCAGCAACAAAAAAAGAGAGATGTAAATAGCAGGAATTTCATAGTTTAAAATTATTGTATTAGCCGCAGAATAAAAAGCCAAAAATTGGTGCAACCGTAACTTGTGTTGGCTACTAAGGCGGCATCTGTTGATCATTGAAGTACTTTCCACCATATCATTCCTTCGCAAAGGATTGTCAATATTGTTTCAATGTCCAAATAGTATTATGAGTAATTTTGTAACCTTTGTAGTTTCCAATTGAAATATTTAGCGCCATTTAAATTCTCAATATGTCCAGTAACAGCATTTTAGCTTTTAGCAGTTCCAGGGTTGGTAACGGCGGTTACCTGGAAACTGCAGCACCGGTTATTAAAAACTTTTTAGGAGATATCCCTCGCAACATCGCATTCATTCCCTTTGCTTCTATAGATAATAATTACGATGCTTATGCGTCAATGGTACGAACAGCGCTGGCCGATCTGCCACACACCATTATGATGGTGCAACCGGAAAATGCTGAGGCCGTTATTAAGCAGGCGGATGTTATTATGGTGGGCGGCGGCAATACTTTTAAACTGCTGTATTATATTTATTACCTCAAATTGCTGGATGCCATTCGTGATAAAGTAAATGGCGGAGCTCCGTACATTAGCTGGAGTGCCGGGTCGAATATTGTATGCCCTGGTATTGGCACCACCAACGATATGCCGGTGATACAACCCAAAAGTTTTAATTCGCTGGGGTTTTTTCCTTTTCAAATAAATCCACATTACATTAACGTGAAGCAAGATGGGCATAATGGTGAAACCCGTGACCAGCGGCTGGAAGAATTTATGCAAATGAATCCCGGCATATCCATCGTGGCGATGCCTGAAGGAACCGGACTTAAACTGGAAAAAAATATGCTGACTTTTATGGGCGAATGCCCGGGTGTGCTATTTTCCTGGGATGAGAATGCCACTGTGATAACCCGGAAAATTATGCCGGAAGAAGACATTTCTTTTTTAATGTAAGGATATATAAACAAAAAAAAGCCATCCCGCAAAGAGATGGCTTTATCAATTAAAAATTGATTTTAAATATACCGGTTAATAATATTCTCCAGGTATTCCTGTTGGCCGCTGATGGTTTTTGGTTCGCCATTTTCAACAGCCAGGTCCCTTAAGTCTTCCAGCGATAATGTACCGGTTTCAAATGCAGCACCATTGCCGCTATCAAAACTTGCATAACGGTTAGCCCTTATTTTTTTATAATCAGATTTATTTAAAATAGTATCTGCCACAATCAATGCCCTTGCAAAGGTATCCATACCACCAATATGTGCATGAAACAGGTCAGCAGGGTCCGTTGAGTTGCGCCTGATTTTTGCATCAAAGTTGATACCGCCACCTGCGAGGCCACCAGCTTCCAACACCACCAGCATTGCTTCAGCCAGTTCATTGATATTGTTGGGAAACTGATCGGTATCCCATCCATTTTGGTAATCGCCGCGATTGGCATCCATGCTGCCCAGCATACCTGCATCGGCAGCAACTTGTATCTCATGCTGAAAAGTATGCCCCGCAAGTGTTGCATGATTTACTTCAATATTTATTTTAAAATCGTTCTGCAAACCGTGCTGGTTTAAAAAACCTATCACCGTTTCGCAATCATAATCATATTGATGTTTGCTTGGTTCACAAGGTTTTGGTTCAATAAAAAACGTGCCGGTAAAACCGTTCCTGCGGGCGTAATCTTTTGAGGCGTGTAAAAAGCGGGCAAGATTCTCTTTCTCTCTTTTCATGTTGGTGTTCAGCAAACTCATATACCCTTCGCGGCCACCCCAGAAAACATAATTCTCTCCACCCAGTGCGATTGTTGCATCCAGTGCAGCCTTTACCTGCGCTGCTGCATGCGTCAACACTTCAAAATTAGGGTTGGTTGCTGCGCCATTCATATATCTTTTGTTCGAGAATAAATTGGCTGTACCCCATAATAATTTTACGCCGCTGGCTTCTTGCTTTTGTTTTAAATATTCCGTGATGGCCTGCAGGCGGCGGTCGTGTT
>JBGSIG010000967.1:0-4377 GCA_041742655.1 Ferruginibacter sp.
AAGGAACTACTACAATGACGAAGGAACAATACGATGAGGCAATTGATATGATGGGTGCCCAGGTAGGTTTGTATTCGGGTGGCGGCGGAGCCAGTGCATTAACGAGGTATTTTGAAAAAGCATTTAACCTAATGGCAGATGGAATTAAAAATCCCTCCTTTCCGCCTGCCTCTTTCGACAAACTAAAATCTCAAACTATTACCGCTTTAAAAGCAGGAGAAAAAAGCGCTAAAACGATTGCAGCAAGAGTTAACCGGGCATTAAGCTATGGTAAAAATACAGCCCAGGGAGAGTTTACAACCGAAGAAAGCGTAAAAGAATTAACGCTGGCAGATGTGCAGGAAGCCTACAAAAACTATATTACTCCATCACGGTCTTATTTAACTTTTGTAGGTGATATTACACCGGAGCTTGCAAAAAAATTAGCTACTGACGCATTCGGAAACTGGACCGGCAAAACGTTGACATTGCCCGTGATTCCATTGGTAGCAAACCCCGCTAAAACAGAGATTGATTTTGTGGATGTATCAACGGCCGTTCAGGCCGAAGTAAACATTGGCAACCTTGTAAGCAATCCGATGAATAGCAAAGATTATCATGCTTTGTTGATAGCAAACCAGGTATTGGGCGGGGGGGAAGATGGCAAATTAATGTTGAATCTTCGGGAGAAACGTGGATTTACATATGATACCCGGTCAAGTGTTGGCAGCGGTCGTTTTCAAAGCCTATTTAATTCCACTGCGGCAGTAAGAAGTGAAAAAGTAGATAGTGCAACAGCAGCAATTTTCGGAGAAATATTAAATATGAGAGATGGGAAAATAGACCAGGAGCAATTAGATATTGCAAAAGCAAAATACAACGGCTATTTTGCTTTAAGCATGGAAGACCCTGCTAATACGGCAAGGTTTGCAACCAATATTTTAATCAATAATTTACCCAAAGATTTTTACAAAACTTTTTTGCAAAAAATCAACAGTGTTTCACTAGTTGATGTAAAAAAGGTGTCGAACAAATATTTCAGTGAAAATAATTCCCGCATTGTAATTGTAGGCAATGCTTCTAAAATTTTACCGAATCTTGCAAGGCTTGGATACCCCATTAAACAATACGACCGCTATGCCAACCCCGTCGTAGACAAACCAGTTGATCCAAAAGTTGGTGAAACGGCTAAAACAACCAACAATATTTCTGTATTTGAAATCGTAAACGGTTACCTTACGGCAATCGGTGGAAAGGAAGAAGTTGCAAAAATCAATAGCATATCCTCCGTAGTAACCCTTGATATGATGGGCAGGTCATTTGACGGTGTAAATAAAAAAATGAATCCTAATAGTGAGTTCATGGAAATTAAAATGGGTACCACAACTATTTTAAAAAGTGCATTCGATGGAAGTAAAGGGTACCAGGAGCAAATGGGACAAAAGAGGGAAATGACGGAGCAGGAAATAAAAGCAAATAAGGATGAAAAAGGCGTAATACCACAGCTATATTACATAAGCAATGCCGACTACAAAACAGAATATTTAGGCACCGGCAAAGTGGGTGACGAAGATACCTATCGCATGAAAGTGATAATGCCAAGTGGTAAATTGTCTGTACAGGAATATTCAATTAAAACCGGCTTGTTGCTGAAAGAAGAAGTTACTTCTACCAAAGCAGGGCAGGAAGTTATTGAACTGGCAGAATATAAAGATTATAAAAAAGTGGGCAACATTATGTTACCATCTGAAGTGACAAGGACTGCAGAAGGACAGGAATTCACTATTAAATATTCAGACATAAAATTAAATGAAAACGTAACTGAGGCAGATTTTAAATAAACTGCCGCCTATAAATGAGCCGTTAAGACGTTTTTTATTTCTAAGAAACCTCGTCGTCTTACCGGGCTTATTGGTAAAACAACCTTTAACAAAAAATTAGTCAGTATATTCGTTATTTAAAATATGAATTAATTTTATTTGCCATTAAACTTAGTAAATATGGATGCTGTAAAACCCAAAATATTATTGTGCGAAGATGACACCAACCTGGGCATGGTGTTGAAGAATTACCTGGAGTTAAATGACTATGAAGTTATTTTAGAAAGAGATGGCCGACTTGGCCTTGCTGCGTTTCAACGTGAAAAATTTGATATCTGCCTATTGGATGTGATGATGCCAAATATGGACGGCTTTACACTGGCTGAAGAAATTCGTGACATTCATCCGGATGTTCCGTTATTCTTTCTGTCGGCTAAAACAATGAAAGACGATATTATAGAAGGCTACAAATTGGGTGCGGACGACTACATTACCAAGCCTTTTGATAGTGAAGTTTTACTGTTGAAAATAAAAGCAATTTTAAAACGCAATGAAGAAATGCACCGCGACGAAGTAAACGCTGAGTTCGATATGGGCAAATATCATTTCAACCCACGGCTTAGAGAACTAACTTTTGAAGGGAAAGTTCAAACCTTATCTCCAAAAGAAAACGAATTGTTGAAAATGCTTTGCGAGTATAAGAACGACTTATTGCAAAGAGAAATAGCGCTAAAGAAGATATGGGGTAGCGATACTTATTTTAATGGTCGTAGCATGGATGTTTACATCGCTAAACTGCGCAAATACTTAAAAGAAGACAGTACCATCGAAATTGTAAACATTCATGGAAATGGGTTTAGGTTGGTGGCATCTTAGAAAGATTATTTTAAAAATTATAGTTAACAAAGCCGTCTTAAAAATTAAGACGGCTTTAATTTTATTCGAACTTTTTTTCAAATTAAAAAATTACTATTCCCTGTTTTTGTAATAAAGGAAAATAATGCAAATGTGCAATGTCATTTAGGTAACAATAAAGTAATAAAGTTGACAACATTAGCCTTATTACTACGAAGGTCTTTTAAAGGTATGCTAACCTTAGTCGAAAAAATTAGCGTTATAAGTAAACAACCTTATTCCATTCGGGTTTAAGAAAATAAATCGCTGGGGCTACTTTTTATCGGGGCAATTTTTCCTAAGTGCTGGTATGCTTTTGCGGTGGCTTCCCGGCCTCTTGCGGTACGTTGCAAAAAACCTTCCTGAATTAAAAAAGGTTCGTACACTTCTTCCAAAGTGCCCGGCTCTTCGCCAACTGCAGTAGCAATAGTCGTAATGCCTACCGGCCCACCTTTAAATTTGTCGATGATGGCATTTAGTATTTTATTATCCATTTCATCCAGGCCATGCTCATCAACATTTAACGCTTTTAAAGAATGTTGGGTAATGCCCGTATCAATGATACCATCATTTAGTACCTGGGCAAAATCTCTTACCCGCCTCAACAAACCATTGGCAATACGCGGTGTGCCACGGCTGCGCCTTGCAATTTCATCTGCAGCATCTGTGCTGATACTAGTGTTTAAAATACCGGCAGAACGAAGAATAATTTTTTGAAGTGTTGCAGCGTTGTAATATTCCAATCTCGATTTAATACCAAAGCGTGATAATAAAGGAGCCGTTAGTAAGCCGCTTCGGGTAGTAGCGCCAATTAGTGTAAAAGGGTTCAGGTTTATTTGTACACTTCTGGCATTCGGGCCACTGTCAATCATAATATCAATCCTAAAATCTTCCATCGCGGCATACAGGTATTCTTCCACTACATTACTAAGGCGATGTATCTCGTCAATAAACAACACATCATTGGTTTCCAAATTGGTGAGCAAACCCGCAAGGTCGCCTGGCTTTTCAATAACAGGACCACTGGTTTCTTTAATATTTACGCCCAGTTCATTAGCTACAATTCTGCTGAGGGTTGTTTTGCCTAAACCCGGCGGGCCGTGAAATAAAATATGATCCAGGGCCTCTCCTCTTATCTTGGCTGCTTTTATAAATATCCGCAGGTTTTCAATAGTTTGCGGCTGGCCCGAAAACTCAGCCATCTCGCTGGGACGGATATTGTTTTCAAACTCCCTTTCCGAAGGATTCAAAAATTCGCCATCACTATTTAAATTGGGATTAGCCATGTTGTAAAAATAATCAATAAAGATATGCCCGGTTGGGCAATGATTTATTTTGTTTACAAATTATGTTGTTGTTCAAGATACCGGCTATTTTGATTGCACACCAATGAATAGTATCAGACTCATAGCGCTGCAAAAAACAGGTGGCATATTCGGCATCAGTGTAAATATTAAACTTATTCTCTATACCCTTATAAAACCTGATGCATAACAACCAATTTTACCGAAGCTATTGATATTTTGGCTCAACCTCCTGCAACATCATTTAGCCATTAGTAAAAAAAGCCAATTGCTGCCCCACAGTAATTTGTATGTTTGCAGTCTTATGTTAAACAAAATATCTAAATACTGGATTTGCCAAATTGGAGGCTGGGGAACCAGCCTGGTTATCTCTACTTTTT